>NZ_KV804336.1:0-43685 GCF_001811315.1 Bacteroides sp. HMSC067B03
GGTTGTGCCAGCGTTTTGACACAACCTCTTTTGTGTTTTCAAAGCTTTACTTTTGTGAAAAATACTTTTTCACTATGATGAAGTTACCATTTATAAACCGAATTTTTCCTTCGTACAGGTCAAAGATTATAGCCGTCATGATTGGCGGTGTTATAGTGGGCGGAGGAGCTTTATTTATGTACATGCTTCGTGCGCATACATATCTGGGCGATGATCCGGCGGCATGTGTGAATTGTCACATCATGTCTCCTTATTATGCTACATGGTTTCACAGTTCACATGCACGGGATGCTACCTGTAACGACTGCCATGTTCCTCATGAGAACATAGTAAAGAAATGGACATTCAAGGGAATGGATGGGATGAAGCACGTTGCAGCCTTCCTCACCAAAAGCGAGCCACAAGTGATACAAGCTCATGAAGCCAGTTCACAGGTGATTATGAACAATTGTATACGTTGCCATACCCAGCTGAATACGGAATTCGTAAAGACAGGGAAGATAGATTATATGATGTCCATGGCAGGAGATGGAAAGGCTTGTTGGGATTGTCATCGGGATGTGCCTCATGGTGGTAAGAATTCACTGTCCGCTACTCCGGGAGCCATTGTTCCTCTTCCCGAATCGCCCGTACCGGAGTGGCTTCGGAAGATGATCGATCATAAAGAATGAGTATCTACATTAACTACGTAATAAAATAATAAAACCGATATACAATGGAAAAGAAATTAAAATCATGGCAAGGATGGCTATTGTTCGGAGGTTCAATGGTCGTTGTTTTTGTTTTAGGATTATGTGTTTCTGCGTTGATGGAACGGAGGGCGGAAGTCGCCAGTATCTTTAATAACCGTAAAACTGTCATCAAAGGAATTGAAGCACGCAACGAACTGTTTAAAGATGATTTTCCCCGTGAATATCAGACTTGGACAGAAACGGCTAAGACTGATTTTGAAAGTGAATTCAATGGAAATATAGCTGTCGACGCTTTGGAAAAACGTCCGGAGATGGTTATTCTGTGGGCAGGATATGCATTCTCAAAAGACTATTCTACTCCGCGCGGGCACATGCATGCTATCGAAGATATCACCGCATCACTTCGTACCGGTTCGCCCGCCGGTCCGCACGATGGACCTCAGCCGTCTACCTGTTGGACCTGTAAGAGCCCGGATGTCCCTCGCATGATGGAAGCATTGGGAGTAGATTCTTTCTATAATAATAAATGGGCTGCTTTTGGTGATGAAATCGTGAACCCGATTGGTTGTTCCGACTGTCACGATCCTGAGACAATGAATCTTCATATCAGCCGTCCGGCATTGATCGAAGCCTTCCAACGTCAGGGAAGGGATATCACTAAAGCTACTCCACAGGAAATGCGTTCATTGGTTTGTGCGCAGTGCCACGTAGAATATTACTTCAAGGGTGATGGCAAATATTTGACTTTCCCGTGGGATAAAGGTTTCACTGTGGAAGATATGGAAGCATATTATGATGAAGCTGGTTTCTATGATTATATTCATAAGCTGAGCCGCACTCCGATTCTGAAAGCGCAGCATCCTGATTATGAAATAGCACAGATGGGCATTCATGGTCAAAGAGGTGTTTCTTGTGCCGACTGTCACATGCCTTATAAGAGTGAGGGCGGCGTGAAGTTCAGTGACCATCATATTCAGAGTCCGTTGGCAATGATTGACCGTACTTGTCAAACTTGCCACCGTGAGAGTGAAGAAACCTTACGTAATAATGTTTACGAACGTCAGCGCAAAGCAAATGAAATCCGTAACCGTCTGGAACAGGAACTGGCGAAAGCGCATATCGAAGCAAAATTTGCTTGGGATAAGGGAGCTACGGAAGATCAGATGAAAGATGTACTTGCATTGATTCGTCAGGCACAATGGCGTTGGGATTTCGGTGTGGCATCTCATGGAGGTTCTTTTCATGCACCGCAGGAGATTCAGCGGATTCTTTCCCACGGTCTGGACCGCGCTATGCAGGCTCGTCTGGCTGTATCTAAGGTTTTAGCAAAACATGGATATACGGAAGACGTTCCGATGCCGGACATTTCGACAAAGGCAAAAGCACAGGAATATATCGGTCTTGATATGGACGCTGAAAGGGCGGCTAAGGAGAAATTCCTGAAAACGACTGTTCCGGCATGGTTGGAGAAAGCAAAGGCTAACGGACGTCTGGCACAAAAATAAAAAAGGTGATATATGTGGAGCAAACCGTGGAGTTATAAAGAAGGACTGGTGATTGGTGCAGGATTGCTGGTGATAGGTGCTTTGCTGCAAATGTCAGTGGGAACTATCAATTGGAGTCTGTTTGCTTGTCCGGTTAATGTAATTGTGTTGGTGGTTTACCTCATTGCCTTGATAGCCATGCACCTCCTTCGTAAACGTATCTATCTGTTTGGATGGTTGAGCCATTATTCTGCCGCTGTTTCTTCCTTGGTATGGGTAGTCGGTATGACAGTGATAATGGGACTGATCCGGCAGGCTCCTTCCGGCCATGCTTCGAATGATATGCTGGGATTTTCACAAATGATTTCGTCCTGGCCTTTTGTCTTGCTTTACTTCTGGATGGTTACAGCATTGGGATTAACGATACTTCGTGCCGGTTTCCCTTTCAGAATTGGCAGACTTTCGTTTCTTCTCAATCATACCGGATTGTTTGTCGCATTGATTACGGCTACTTTGGGAAATGCCGATATGCAACGGTTGAAGATGACCACCCGGATGGGAAATGCAGAATGGCGGGCTACGGATGATAAAGGGAAGTTAATAGAACTTCCGCTGGCTATCGAACTGAAAGATTTCACGATTGACGAATATCCTCCGAAACTGATGTTGATTGATAATGAAACCGGTGGAGTACTTCCCGCAAAGTCTCCTGTGCATTTATTGCTTGAGGAAGGAGTTTCCGATGGTCATTTGCTCGATTGGGAACTGTCTGTCGAACAGTCTATTCCAATGGCTGCTTCCGTGACTACTGAAGACACACTGAAGTTTACGGATTTTCATTCGATGGGAGCAACATATGCAGTATATCTGAAAGCTGTCAACCGGAAAAATCAACAGACGAAGGAAGGCTGGGTGAGTTGTGGGAGTTTTCTCTTTCCTTATAAGGCATTGCGTCTTGACTCTTTGACGAGTCTGGTGATGCCGGAACGGGAACCGCAGCGCTTTGCGTCGGAAGTAAAAGTCTATACACAGGAAGGAACGATAACAGAAGGTACGATTGAAGTGAACCGTCCGATGGAGATAGAAGGATGGAAAATCTATCAACTTAGTTATGATGAGTCGAAAGGGCGATGGAGTGATATCAGTGTCTTTGAACTGGTTCGTGACCCATGGTTACCTGTTGTTTATGCGGGAATTATCATGATGATGCTCGGAGCTGTCTGTTTGTTTGTCAATGCACAAAAGAGAAAAGGGGAGGATAAGGAATGAGCTGGGAACATTTTATACTGTTTGCGATAGCCGCATTGATTTGCTGGGGCTTGGGAGCTTTTACTGCCTGGAAAGGCAAGAAGCCGGCATGGACTTATGGTTTTACTTTGTTGGGACTGGCCATCTTCTTCAGTTTTATACTTGGCATGTGGATTTCGTTGGAACGTCCTCCGATGCGGACGATGGGAGAGACGCGGTTATGGTATTCCTTCTTTCTTCCGTTGGCAGGATTGATAACGTATGTGCGTTGGAAATATAAATGGATTCTTAGTTTCAGTTGCATTCTCTTTTTGGTATTTATTTGCATCAATCTTTTTAAACCGGAGATTCACAATAAAACATTGATGCCTGCATTGCAGAGCCCGTGGTTTGCTCCTCACGTCATTGTGTATATGTTTGCTTATGCGATGCTGGGAGCTGCGGTGGTAATGGCTGTTTATCTGCTTTGGTTCAAAAAGAAAGAGATTGAACGGAAAGAAATGGATTTATGTGATAACCTCACTTATGTAGGTTTGGCGTTTATGACATTGGGAATGCTGACAGGGGCTATTTGGGCGAAAGAGGCTTGGGGACATTACTGGGCCTGGGACCCCAAAGAAACATGGGCGGCAGCTACCTGGTTCTCTTATCTGGTGTATATCCATTTCAGATTGGGCAGACCGTTGAAGAGTCGTCCAGCATTAATCATTCTGTTAGTATCATTTGTCTTATTACAAATGTGCTGGTATGGAATCAATTATCTTCCATCAGCACAGGGAGTTAGTGTACATACTTATAACTTAAATTGAAATATCAATGAAAACATTTTATTGGTCACTCGTTCTTATGCTATTGCCAAGCATGGCATACACACAAACTACAGAGAAGGAAAACGAATTTTCGATGTCTATGCAAATCAGACCTCGTGCGGAGTATCGGAATGGTGCCTTGTTTCCTCGTCTTGAAGGGCAGGAAGCTGCATCATTTATTAATAACCGTGCCCGGCTGTCGATGGATTACAAACGTTCGGATTTAGAAATAAAGATGTCGGCGCAACATGTCGGAGTCTGGGGACAAGACCCGCAGATTGATAAAAATGGGCGATTTATATTGAATGAGGCATGGGCAAAACTGGATTTTGGAAAAGGTTTCTTCGCTCAGTTAGGTCGTCAGACCTTATCTTATGATGACGAACGAATCTTGGGTGGGCTGGATTGGAATGTAGCCGGACGTTATCATGATGCGTTGAAGTTGGGGTATGCCAATAAGAAGAATGAAGTACATGTTATTCTTGCTTTCAATCAGAATGATGAGAAAACGGCAGGTGGTACTTATTATTATTCAGATGCCGCTACAGGTCAGCCTTATAAGAATATGCAGACGGTCTGGTATCACTATAAAGCAGACAATGTTCCTTTCGGAGCTTCTTTGTTGTTTATGAATTTGGGATTGGAGACAGGAGACAAGTCCACGCAGGACTCTCACACCCGTTATTTGCAAACAATGGGAACTTACCTTACTTATAAGAATAGCAGTTGGAATTTCGATGGTGCTTTTTATTATCAGATGGGTAAGAATAAGAATGCTCAGAAAGTTTCAGCCTTCATGGTTAGTGCTACGGCTGCTTATGCGTTCAATAATACTTGGGGTGCAGTGGTTGGTTTTGATTATCTAAGTGGTGATAAAGGTGGTGGTGACAAATTTAAGGCGTTTGACCCTCTTTATGGTACGCATCATAAGTTTTATGGAGCAATGGACTATTTTTATGCTTCTGCTTTCAAATATGGAGCTCCCGGATTGATAGACGGTCGTCTTGGCATTCGTTTACGTCCCTCTTCCAAAGTGGATATGGAACTCAATTATCACTATTTTGCTACGGCTGCCGATATGGACATTAATGAGGATTTGAAGATGGTATTAGGTTCGGAAGTCGATTACCAGATCAATTGGACAATAATGAAAGATGTGAAACTTTCTGCAGGATACTCTTTTATGCTCGGTACGAAGATGATGGATTTTGTGAAAGGGGGCAATCATAATAGTTGGCAAGATTGGGGATGGGTATCTATAAATATCAATCCGAAAGTATTTTTTGCAAAATGGTAATTGAAAGTTAGTCAGGGTTCTGATTAAACCATTGGTAGAAATAAGGAAGTGGCACCGCTTTGAAGTTGAGGCTGTGTCACTTTCTTTTTATTATAAGTATTTCTCCAGAGCCATTTTATTCAGAATCTCGATTTTTTTTCCTTCCATTGTGATAAGTCCTTCCTTGATTATTTTATTAATTTCTTTAGATAAAGCAGGACGTGACACATTCAGATATTCGGCAAGTTGAGATTGAGTATGCATGATTTCCACTGTCAGAGAGTCTGTCTTTTTGTGCTCGAATAAGTAAACAATAAACCTTTCACGTACAGTCTTGCGTGACAGAGGCTTCAGACGTGACACGGTGCATATATTACAATTTCCAGCGATACAAAGAAAGTTGTGTAATACCTGAGGGTCCTGACTGATGACTTTAAAAGTGGAATCTTTGGTTGCCATAAGTACTACACTGTCTTCCAAAGCTGTGAAAGTAGCAGGTAAAGTATTGTTAGAACTGAAAAGGTGGGGAGTGGCAAAGGTACGAGGTGCAATGATATACTCAATCATCACTTCATTTCCTAGTCCGTCAATGATATCAGTACGTAGTTTTCCTTCCAATAACACATATAGTTTGTTACAAGGTGTGCCTTGTGTAACAACTATTTCTTTTTTATCCGCTGCATAGATGACGAATTCCAGTTTATCTAACAGAGATTCCTTAATGTTCAGAGGTAAATCCCGAAATAAAGGGATTTGAAATAGCTTTTCTTTATGTGAGTTGGTCAGCTGTATTTTTTTCATTGTACTATGTTGTTCGTATCATGGACAAAGATATAAATTATAAATTAGTAGAAAAAAAATACGGGAAGTATTGTTTGTAAGGTGGATAAGATAATGCAGAAAGTAAAATCAGTAATTAGGGTACATATCTCTGTAATTTATCTACATTCATTATATTATTATTTGTCTATTTTTGCAGAGTTAAAAAACTGACTAATAAAATACTAAAGATAAAAGTAATAAAGTTATGTCTAAAAAAGTTCTGATTATTTCGTCCAGTCCGCGAAAGGGCGGTAATTCTGATTTGCTTTGTGACGGATTTGAGAAAGGCGCCCTCGAAGCTGGTAATGAAGTGGAAAAGATTTTTCTGAAAGACAAAACGGTTCATCCTTGTACGGGATGCAGTGTTTGTAGTATGTATGGTAAGCCATGTCCGCAGAAGGATGATGCAGCCGAAATTGTAGAGAAAATGATTGTGGCTGATGTCATTGTAATGGCAACTCCGGTTTATTTCTATACGATGTGCGGACAGATGAAGATTATGATTGACCGCTGCTGTGCACGTTATACAGAAATTACGAATAAGGAGTTCTATTTTATTATTGCAGCAGCAGAGAATGATAAGTCGATGATGGAACGTACTATTGATGGTTTTCGCGGTTTCCTTGATTGTCTGGAGAATCCACAGGAGAAAGGAGTGATCTATGGAATAGGTGCATGGAAGGTGGGAGAAATAAAAGATACTCCCTATCTACAGGAAGCTTATGAAATGGGGAAATTGGTGTAAACGTTAGTTTTAGATACGCATTTTCTGTATCATATAACAGACTTTCGGGATGGTGTCACTATACTGATCATATAGTGACGCTATACCTGTAGGATAGTGACACTATAGTAATGGGATAGCGACACTATCTTTTTGATATATATTTGTATAAAAAAATCAGTTTAATTACCCTGATTATAATAATCTTCTTTCGTTCGATTCCAGCTCCAATAATGTCTTTTTGGCTGTAAGACCACCTGCATATCCGGTCAATTTATGGTCACTGCCGATCACTCTGTGACAAGGAATAAGTATTGAAATCGAATTTGCTCCATTAGAAGAGGCTACTGCACGGATAGCTTTCGGATTGTTCAGCCTTTGTGATAATTGAGTATACGATATCGTTGTTCCATAGGGGATATTTTGCAGTTCATTCCACACACTTTTCTGAAATTCCGTCCCGACAAGAAGCAGAGGAACATCGAATGCTATTCTTTGGCGGGAAAAATATTCATCTAACTGGCTAATCGTTTTTGCGATTACTTCAGAGTTTTCTGTTACATATTGAGCGTTTAGGGCTTTTTGTATCCGTTTGTCAATTGCAGCTCTGCGTTTTTCACTCACCACCCAGTCACACATACAGAGTTTGTCTTCAAAAGAACCGAGTATCAATTTCCCGCATGGAGATTGATAGTACTGTATCTGAACTGCTTTTGCTTTACCTTTTTCTTCTTTCTCCATTTTAATTCTTTATTTGAAGGGTTAAATATGGATGTAAAAGTAATTATTTACATTCAAACTACAAAATGAATCATTCGGCAGTGAAAGCCTGAAACAATAGATTTTACCCCTACAATGGATTTAAATCGGTTGATTGCTTGTTCTGCCATAGAATTATTCTAATTTTGTAGCAGAACTTTTTATTTCGTATTATTTGATTAATAACCAAGCTACATGAACTATAAAATAACGACTCTTGTAGAAAATTGTGTCTATGGACGTAAATTGCAGGCAGAACATGGGCTTTCACTCTATATTGAGACTCCGGAAAATAGATTACTTTTTGATACGGGAGCTTCCGATTTATTTATCCGTAATGCCCGTTTATTACATATTGATCTGCAAAAGGTGGATTATCTGGTATTATCTCATGGTCACAGTGACCATACAGGCGGATTGCGTTATTTTATGGAATTGAATACGAAAGCGACAGTTGCCTGCAAACGCGAAGTGTTTTTACCTAAGTTTAAAGATGAACGTGAAAATGGAATAAAGCATACCCATTCGTTTGATCTTTCCCGATTCCATTTTATTGATGATTTGACTGAGCTGGTTCCCGGAGTATTTCTTTTCCCTTCTGTGGATATTATAGACCGGAGAGATACCCATTTTGAACGGTTTTGGATTCAGAAAGAAGAAGGTTCTAAAGTGCCGGATACTTTTTCTGACGAATTAGCTATGACATTGGTTGCGCCTGAAGGACTTTCTGTTTTAAGTGCTTGTTCTCATCGTGGTATTACCAATATATTGCGGACTGTACGAACCGTATTTCCGGGACTACCCTGCAATTTACTTTTAGGTGGTTTTCATATTCATAAAGCAGAAGAATTTAAATATAAAATTATTGCTGATTATCTGCATGAATATTTACCTCAAAAGATGGGTGTCTGCCATTGTACGGGAGTAGATAAATATGCTTTCTTTTATAAGGAGTTTGGTGATAGAGTATTTTATAATCACACAGGGAACTTGATTCAGACGAATTCTTTGATATAATTATCTAAGATGACTTGACAGAATGTAAAAAATGAACTGGATGAACTTTAAAGACTGCATAGATTCTTATCCCTTTATACTGATGGAAGGTGCTTTAGGAGAGCGACTAAAGAGGGAGTTTGATTTGGATATCAGTGGTACCGTTGCAATGGCTGACCTAATTTATCAGCAAAAAGGCAGAATGGCATTAAAAACGCTATGGAATGAATATATGGATATTGCACATAGATATCAGTTGCCATTTCTTGCAACAACTCCAACAAGAAGGGCCAACAAAGAGCGGGTTTATATGGCTGGATACAATGAATCCATCATCACAGACAATGTGGATTTTCTTCGTACAATAAAAGAAACGGCGAATGTGAACATGTATATCGGTGGTTTGATGGGATGTAAGGGAGATGCATATACAAGTGAAAGAGCTCTAAACCAAGAAGAGGCAATAGCCTTTCACAGTTGGCAAGCCAGTCTGTTCAAATCCGTTGGAGTTGATTTTTTATATGCGGGTATAATGCCTGTATTGTCGGAGGCTATCGGAATGGCAGTCGCTATGTCTGATACAGATATTCCATATATTATCAGTTTTACCATTCAAAGAAACGGAAAATTGATAGACGGCCATACAATTAATGATGCTATATATTACATTGATAATCATGTATCAAACAAGCCAGTGTGCTATATGACAAATTGCGTTCATCCTGATATCGTTTACGAAGCACTTTCTCATAAGTTCAATCAAACACAGATGGTAAAAAATCGCTTTTGGGGTATACAGGCAAATACTTCCAGACTTTCATATAAGGAATTGGATGGAGCAAAGAATTTGCGTACTTCTTCGGCAGTCGATTTAGGTAAGGCTATTTTAAGGTTAAAATCAGATTATCATCTTAAAATATTTGGTGGGTGTTGTGGAACAGACAGCAGGCACATGGAAGAAATCGCTGGAATATCAAAAGTGGTTTAAAGCAGCTTTAAATATAGTCTTCTTGTGAAATTTAGAATATAAATTAAATATATAAACATACAATAATATGAAGAAACTTATAACTTCTTTAGCATTGGTACTGGTTGCATTATCCAGCCATGCTATTACCCCTCTGTGGATGCGTGATGCACGTATTTCACCGGATGGATCGGAAATCGTCTTTTGTTATAAAGGGGATATCTACAAAGTTCCTGCACAGGGAGGAGCTGCTGTTCAGTTAACGACACAAGCCTCTTATGAGGCTAATCCTGTTTGGTCGCCTGACGGAAAACAAATAGCCTTTGCCAGCGACCGAAATGGTAATTTCGATCTCTTTATTATGCCGGCTGACGGTGGAATAGCACGTAGATTGACCTTTCATTCCGCTTCGGAGATTCCTTCAGCTTTTACTCCTGACGGTAAATTTGTACTTTTTTCTGCATCTATTCAGGACCCGGCGAACAGTGCCCTGTTTCCTACCGGAGCAATGACGGAGTTGTATAAAGTTCCGGTTTCCGGAGGACGTACCGAACAGGTGCTGGCTACTCCTGCCGAATGGGTGTGCTTTGATAAATCGGGGAAAAATTTCCTTTATCAGGATCGTAAAGGTTTTGAAGATGAATGGAGGAAACATCACACATCTTCTATAACAAGAGATATCTGGTTATATGATACCCAAACCGGGAAACATACCAATCTGACCAACCGGGGAGGGGAGGATCGTAACCCGGTATATGCACCGGACGGCACTTCTGTTTATTTTTTAAGTGAGCGTAACAACGGTTCATTCAATGTATATAACTTTGATTTGAACGCTCCGCAAGAAGTGAAAGCTATTACTACTTTCCGCACGCATCCGGTACGTTTCTTGTCCATCAGTGACAAAGGAACATTGTGTTATACGTATGACGGAGAGCTTTATACGCAGGAGCCCAACGCCCGTCCGAAGAAAGTGAGCGTTGACCTTGTACGTGATGATGAAAAAGAGATGGCTGCTCTTCGATTTTCTCAGGGGGCAACTTCCGCTTCTGTGTCTCCGGATGGTAAACAGGTGGCTTTTATTGTACGTGGTGATGTTTTTGTGACTTCAACTGATTATGCTACAACCAAGCAAATAACGAATACTCCGGCAAAGGAAGCCAGTGTATCTTTTGCTCCCGACAATCGTACACTTGTATATGCAAGCGAACGGACTGGTAACTGGCAACTTTATACCGCTAAGATAGCTCGTAAAGAGGAGGCAAACTTTCCCAATGCAACTCTTATTGAGGAAGAGGTGCTGCTTCCTTCTAAGACCGTAGAGCGCGCTTATCCGCAATATTCTCCGGATGGTAAGGAACTGGCTTTTATTGAAGACCGTAACCGGTTGATGGTACTTGACCTGAAAACAAAGAAAGTGCGTCAGGTGACAGACGGTTCTACTTGGTACAACACCGGTGGCGGATTCGACTACGAATGGTCACCCGATGGCAAGTGGTTTACGCTTGAATTTATCGGCAATCGTCACGATCCTTATTCCGATATCGGTATTGTCAGCGCACAGGGAGGTACTATCATTAATTTGACTAATAGTGGTTATATTAGCGGTTCTCCACGTTGGGTGCTGGATGGAAATGCCATTCTGTTCCAGACGGAGCGTTATGGTATGCGTGCGCATGCTTCCTGGGGTTCTCAGCAGGATGTGATGATGGTGTTTTTGAATCAGGATGCTTACGACCGTTACCGTTTGAGCAAAGAGGATTTTGAACTGCTCAAAGAATTTGAAAAGGAACAGAAGAAAGCAAAGAAGAAAGACGATGATAAGAAAAAAGACGGAAACAAGTCTAAAAAGGAAAAGGCAGATAAAGAAAAAGATAAGGCAGATAAAGCGGGAGATGAAGAGGAGTTGGAAGATAAGGCGGATAAGAATGACATTATTGTAGAATTCAATGGCATTGAAGACCGTATTGTACGCTTGACTCCCAACTCTTCCGATCTGGGTGGTGCCATCCTCTCAAAGGATGGGGAGAATCTGTATTATTTCTCTGCCTTTGAGGAAGGCTATGATCTTTGGAAAATGAATCTTCGTGAAAAGGATACGAAGCGTCTCCATAAACTTAATTCCGGCTGGGCATCGTTGATGTTGGACAAAGAAGGAGATATCTTTTTACTGGGAAGCAGAAATATGCAGAAAATGGATGCTAAATCGGATGCTCTGAAATCTATCAGTTATCAGGCTGAAATGAAAATGGATTTAGCTGCTGAACGTGAGGCGATGTTCGACCATGTGTATAAACAGCATCAAAAGCGTTTTTATAATCTTAATATGCATGGAATAGACTGGGATGTTATGACGGCTGCCTATCGCAAATTTTTGCCGCATATAGATAATAACTACGACTTTGCAGAGCTGTTAAGCGAATGGTTGGGTGAACTGAATGTTTCGCATACCGGAGGTCGCTATTCTCCGAGAAGCAATGGAGATGTGACTTCTAATCTGGGATTACTGTTTGACTGGAATTATCAGGGAAAGGGCATGCAGATTGCTGAAATAATAGAGAAAGGTCCGTTCGATCATTCTCGCACCAAGGTAAAGGCAGGATGCATTATCGAGAAAATCAACGGAGACGAAATAGCTCCGGATAAAGACATCACTGCTCTCTTGAATAATAAGGCAGGAAAGAAAACGCTGATTTCGCTGTACGACCCACAGAACAAGGAGCGCTGGGAAGAAGTGGTTAAGCCTATCACAAGCGGACAGCTCAATGGCCTGCTGTATAAACGTTGGGTAAAGCAACGTGCTGCAGATGTGGAGAAATGGTCTGGCGGTCGTTTAGGATACGTTCATATTCAATCGATGGGAGATGGAAGTTTCCGTACTGTTTATTCGGATATTCTGGGAAAATATAATAACTGTGATGGAATTGTGATCGACACTCGCTTTAATGGGGGTGGTCGCCTGCATGAAGATATTGAAATACTTTTTAGTGGTCAGAAATATTTTACTCAGGTGGTACGCGGACGTGAAGCCTGCGATATGCCAAGCCGCCGCTGGAATAAACCTTCTATTATGTTGCAGTGTGAAGCCAATTATTCGAATGCTCATGGTACTCCGTGGGTGTATAAGCATCGGAATATTGGAAAGCTTGTGGGAATGCCTGTTCCGGGAACAATGACAAGTGTGTCTTGGGAAACATTACAAGACCCTTCATTGGTATTCGGAATTCCTATCATCGGTTATCGTTTGCCTGACGGCAGCTATCTGGAAAATACTCAACTGGAACCTGATATTAAAGTTGCCAATAGCCCGGAAACAGTGGTGAAAGGTGAGGATACACAACTGAAAATGGCTGTGGATGAATTGCTTAAAGAGATAGACAGCCAGAAGAAGTAGATATCTTCGTTTGTGTTAAAAGAATCGAAAAGAACACTCCTGTTGAAATGATGTATCAAAGTTATTTCTACTTTTATGTTTGACAATAGTGTCAAGCTAAGGGGACATAGTGTAGAACATGATTAAAATAGGAATTGACGTAGGTTCAACAACTGTGAAGTTAGTTGCTATCGATGAAAATGATAATTTATTATTTTCGAAGTACGAGAGACACAATGCGAAAGCAAAAGAGACAATTTTATCATTCCTGAAAGAGCTGTTATCCGAAATTGGAGATAAAGATATCTCCTTAAGAATAACAGGCTCTATCGGAATGGGAATTTCCGAGAAATGTTCATTGCCATTTGTACAGGAAGTTGTTGCAGCGGCGAAAGCGATACAAAAAGATTATTCTCATGTGACTTCCATGATAGACATCGGAGGGGAAGATGCGAAAGTTGTCTTCTTCAAAGATGGCGAAGCGACTGATTTGCGCATGAACGGAAATTGCGCAGGAGGAACAGGTGCTTTTATTGATCAGATGTCGATCATACTGGGGGTGAATATTGATGAATTGAATCATCTTGCCATGAATGCGAAACAGGTGTATCCGATTGCCTCCCGTTGCGGTGTTTTCTGTAAAACAGATATTCAGAATCTGATTGCTAAAAATGTAAGTCGTGAGAATATTGCGGCTTCTATCTTTCGTGCAGTAGCTGTTCAGACAGTCGTGACACTGGCACATGGCTGTGATATAACAACTCCCGTATTGTTTTGCGGTGGTCCGTTGACTTTCATTCCGGCACTGAGAAAAGCCTTTATTGATTATTTATCTTTTGATGAACAAGAGATAATACTGCCTGCCAACGGTACTTTACTTCCTGCATTGGGGGCTGCTTTATTTCATATCGAGGGTGAGGATTATTATAAACTGTCTCATTTGATCGATAAGATCGACACTACTTTAAACTGTGCAGGAAATCTTACTGCAATAGGGCTGAACCCCATTTTTACGAGTAGTGAGGAATATGAAATATGGAAAGAGAGAATATCTCGTCATAAGATGATGTCTTCCGGTTTGAAAGCCGGAAAACAAGATGTTTTTATTGGCATTGATTCCGGTTCTACCACGACAAAGATTGTTGTATTGGATGGAGATTCAAGAGTATTGTATTCTTACTATAATATGAATGGAGGAAATCCGATAAAGGCCGTAGAGGATGGTTTGAATCGGTTGAGCGAAGAATGTTTGAAGCAGGGCGCTGTACTCGATATAAAAGGAAGTTGCTCTACCGGATATGGTGAAGACCTTATAAAATCGGCCTTTCAGCTTCATTCGGGAATTATCGAAACGATTGCTCATTATATGGCAGCACACTATCTGAATAAGAATGTGTCTTTCATCCTCGATATCGGAGGACAGGATATGAAAGCCATTTTTGTGAATAATGGAGTGATTGACCGGATGGAGATTAATGAAGCGTGCTCATCCGGATGTGGTTCATTTCTTGAAACATTTGCTAAGTCTTTGGGGTATTCAGCGCAAGAATTTTCATTGGCAGCCTGCCGCTCGGAAGCACCGTGCGATTTGGGAACAAGGTGCACTGTTTTCATGAACTCAAAAGTGAAACAGGTGCTCAGGGAGGGAGCAACTATCAATGATATTGCCGCCGGACTGGCATATTCTGTTGTTAAGAATTGCTTGTATAAGGTACTAAAACTGAAAGATATATCTGTTTTGGGGAACGATATTGTTGTACAGGGGGGGACCATGCGCAATGATGCGGTGGTCCGTGCTATTGAACTTCTCACAGGAGCAGAAGTTGCAAGATGTGATACTCCTGAGTTGATGGGAGCCTTCGGATGTGCATTATATGCGATGAAGCATCAGGGGGAATCCGTATCATTGAATGAGATTATAAATAAAGCTCAATATTCGGCACGTTCTCTGTATTGTAAAGGTTGTGATAACCGCTGTCTGGTCATTCGTTATCAGTTCGAAAGCGGTAAAAGTTACTATTCGGGAAACAGATGTGAGAAAGTTTTCACGAATGGGGAGAGCAGTAATCGAAAAGGTCTGAATGTTTATCGACAAAAAGAAGAACTTTTGTTTCACCGCAGTGTGGAGATTGCAGTTCCTAAACAGATCATCGGTATCCCCCGATGCCTGAATATGTACGAGGAATATCCTTTCTGGCATACTCTCTTCACTTCCTGTGATATACAAGTCTGCTTGTCTGATCCATCCAATTTCAGGAAGTATGAGCATAGTGCACGGATGGTGATGTCGGACAATATCTGTTTTCCGGCTAAGTTGGTACATAGCCATGTACAGAACCTGATAGAAAAGAAGGTGGGCCGGATATTTATGCCTTTTGTCATCTTTGAAAGAAAAGGGAAGGAACAAAACAGTTATAATTGTCCTATTGTAACAGGGTATTCGGAGGTTATCAAGAGTGTACAGTCCGAAGGTATACCCATTGACTCTCCTGCAATAACTTTCAAAGACCGGAGGCTGCTATTTAAGCAATGCCGTGAATATCTGAGCAGTTTGAATGTGGATGATAAAATGATTCAGCAGGCATTCAATAAGGCGGAAAGCGAACAGATTTCTTTTATTAATACATTGGTTGAGTATAATAAAAATATATTGAAGCATGCAGGGGGAGGGGAGACGCTGACTGTCATGCTTGCCGGACGCCCTTATCATACCGATTCTCTGATACAGCATAAAGTATCGGACATGCTTTCGGATATGGGAGTGAATGTGATAATGGATGATTGGGTGCGTCATTTGGATATTCCGGTGGATGATGCGCATTTTGTTGCTCAATGGGCCTATACGAATCGTATTTTAAAAGCAGCGAAATGGTGCGCAACACAAGGACAGAATGTTCAGTTTGTAGAAATGACGTCATTCGGATGTGGTCCGGATGCCTTTCTGGTAGATGAAGTGAGAGATTTGCTGATGCGTCATAATAAATCGCTGACCTTATTGAAGCTGGATGATATCAATAATATCGGTTCAATGAAGTTGAGGGTACGTTCAATGATCGAAAGCCTCAAACTTGCGAATATGAATGAAACAGAAGATATCGGTGTAAAAGACTTTGCGACTGTCCCTGTTTATGATGAGTTTTACCGTGACCGTAAAATATTAGTTCCTTACTTTACTCCATTTATTTCACCTTTGATTCCTGCTATAATGAAAGTAGCCGGTTATGATGCGGAAAATCTTCCTCTCAGTGATAGTGATTCAAGTGAATGGGGATTGAAGTATGCCAATAATGAGGTCTGTTATCCGGCTACTTTGATAGTTGGTGATATCCTGAAAGCGCTTAAAAGTGGAAAATATGATGTAGCCAAAATAGCAGTGGCAATCACTCAAACGGGAGGGCAATGCCGTGCTAGTAACTATATTTCTTTGATAAAAAAGGCACTGGTGGATGCCGGATATACGGATATTCCTGCAATCTCTATTTCTGTGGGCAGTGAAATAGATAATAATCAACCTGCCTTCAAGGTCAACTGGATGAAAGTAATTCCGATTACTTTTCATGCTGTTTTGTATAGTGACTGCATTGCAAAGTTTTATTATGCGTCGGTAGTACGTGAGAAAGAGGCAGGTGTATCGGCTAGGTTACGTGATAAATATTTGCAGCTTGCATCTGAAGTGATACTGAGAAGAGATATAAAAGGACTTCATTCTTTGTTGTAATCGGCTATCGCTGAATTTAATAGTATATGTAAGGCTGTTGATACCCCTAAAGTTGGAATTGTAGGAGAAATTTTTTTGAAATTCAATCCTTTTGCTCAAAAAGAGATCATTGATTGGCTGATAGACCGGAAGATAGAAGTGGTTCCACCGATTTTAGTTGACTTTTTTATGCAGGGATTTGTGAATAGGAAGATCAATACGGACTCTTATGTAAAAAACAGGCAATTGCCTGAGTTTATTTACGATTGGATTTACAGGTTTGTAAAAAAACAGATTGATAAAATAAACAAGACTGCAAATCAGTTCCGTTACTTTGTCCCCTTCAATGATATTTTTGAAGAGGCGGAGAGAGCTAAAAATATTATTTCCTTGAATGCTCAATTCGGTGAAGGTTGGTTATTACCGGCTGAAATCGTGTCTTACGCCCGGCAAGGAGTGAAAAATGTCGTGAGTTTGCAACCTTTTGGCTGCATAGCAAATCACATCGTATCCAGAGGAGTCGAAAAACGTATAAAAAGTTTCTATCCGGATATAAATTTACTATCTTTAGACTTTGATAGTGGTGTGAGCGACGTAAACATAACAAACCGTATGCTTTTATTTATTGATAATCTGAAAAATGCGACAATGAATTATGACAACAACTAATAACAATGAAGATGTGGAGAAAAAGATAGTTGAGGCTGCCAAGGAACTATTTATAGAGAATGGTTTTGCGGAAACCAGTATGAGTGATATTGCTGCTAAAGTTGGTATCAACAGACCGGTGCTTCATTATTATTTCAGAACGAAGGATAAGATGTTCCAGGCCGTTTTTGGCAACATCATACTTTCTTTTATTCCCCGAATACATGATATCATCATTCAGCAGGACAAACCTGTTTCCGAGAGTATTGGTGAAATTGTAGATGCTTATTATAAAGTATTTACCGAAAACCCATGTTTACCATTGTTTATGGTGAGAGAAATGCATCGTGATATGGACCATTTAAGTACTACGATCAAAGAGTTACGTTTGGAACAATATCTCCATAAGATTATGGATGTTTTGCAGGAAGAAATGAATGGTGGGAGACTTAAAACAGTTCCTCTGCCATTTGTGTTTTATACTTTTTATAGCGCATTGACAGTACCCTTTCTGACAAAAAATCTTAGTGCTTCTTTCTTTTTGGAGAAGGAGGATACTTTTGAGGATATACTTGTTCAGTGGAAACCTTATATAGTCAGGCAGATGGAAGCGTTACTGGTAGTAGGTTAGAGAAATAAAAACTTATTTCTCTAACAGTTTACTCTTATGCAATTTACTTCAATGCGGGTAATAACTTGTAGAGAGTCTTCCTTGTCATTATTTTCTGATTCAGGAAACTGACGATATATCCTGTGATACAGGCGGCGATAAGAGAGCCCTCGCGAACACCTTCGATACATTGAGAAAGCAGGAGAGAGAGTATGACTGCCAGAGTGACCAGCGTAACATCAAAACAGACTTTGAACTTTCCAAACTCTTTGTTGTAGCGTCGGGAGGCATACTTCACAAAAGCCTCTGCACTCATCATAGCTACTTTAGGTTTGAGTTCGAGTACTACTCCTATGGATTGTATCATACATCCTGTGAGTAATAAGGCTATTGACATCCCGTAATTGTCGGGATGTAGATCACTGGTGAGTGCCATATTGAAATCAATGAATGCTGAAAAGATAAGGGAGAACGGCAATTGAAGAAGTATTTCAATGGTATCCTGTTTGGTATTATTTTTTCTGATTAACCAAAACTGTCCCATAATAAGCAGCATATTGATGAGAAATGTACAAGTCCCTAATGACAAGGGACTGTTCAGACTTAATACATAATTGACGCTGGATATAGGTGTCGTTCCCAACGCGGAACGCACGATCAATACTATTCCGGCAGCCAGAAAATACAATCCGATAACAAATACTAAATACCTTTTAAAAACGTCCTTCATTTCCATGTCTTTATACTCTATATGATTGGTTCCTTCTCCATTTTGTAAAGAAGAGTATGCAAAGGTCCCGTTTTTTTGCCTGAAATGAGTTATCCAATTCCACACAGTTTTTGTCATATCCGAAACAAATTGTATTTTTACGTCGAAAAGGAGGAGGCATAAATGGTAAAATCCCGTATTTTTGATAATAGGCAGTTGCTAAAGGAACATCCGGAAATTCCTCATTATAAAGAGGAGGTAGTCTGCTTTATGAGTGAATATAAAGATAGAAGTTATCCGGAAAATGAACGTTACTTTAACCGTGAACTTTATATGATCCTCGTTCTTGAAGGTCGTTCCGAGATTTTGCTGAATGGTGAGTTTATTGCGATAGAGCCTGATATGCTACTTGTTCATGGAGCGAATTATCTCACTGATCATCTTTATTCGAGTCCGGATATAAAGTTTATCACCCTCTCTATTTCCGAATCCATGCGGACAGACGATTCTTATCTTACTCAGATAACAGCCATCCTGTTGGCTACGATGAGGCAGAATAGGCAATACACCATACAACTAACCGCCTACGAAGCTCAAATTATCCGCAATGAATTGGAAGTGCTGATGCATCTGCTGAATATAGAACATCAGTTTCTTTTCCGGAGAATACAGGCGGCATGTAATGCTTTGTTTCTGGATATAGCCGATTTTCTTTCCCGGAAAACCATTATCAGAAAGCAGGTCAGCCATAAAGACCACGTTTTACAGGAGTTTCATGCGCTTGTTACCCGAAATTTCAGAGAGGAACATTTTGTCAGTTTCTATGCGGATAAGCTGGCTATCAGTGAACAATATCTTGCACGTATCGTTCGTGCCGGAACAGGAAAAAGTGTGAATACTATTATTAATGAATTGTTGGTAATGGAAGCCCGTACCTTGTTAAGTTCCACTAAACTCACGGTAGGGGATATTGCCTCCCGGCTAGGTTTTAGTGATGCTGCCGGTTTCTGTAAATTTTTCAAGAGAAATACAGGACGGACTCCACTCAGCTATCGGAAAGGATTATTGATTTTGATTGAAAAAAGTAGGTTGATGTAGCCTCATAACGAGCGGATACATCAACCTGCATGAAATTATATAGTGAACCGGTTTTGACTCATTAGCCAACCAAGGATATGATATCTTCTACAATCTGTTTATCTGTCAGGTGATTGGAGCGGAGCAATTCTTGTACGTCGTAACGGTCTACAAATTCCTTTTTGGCTCCGTAGTTGAGAACTTTCATATCCGTCGCTCCATAATAACGGGCAATCTTTTCACCAAAACCGCCATCCAGCACTCCGTCTTCCAGTGTAATTACTAATTCGTGGTCAGCTTTCAGTTCATCCATTAATTCGCTGTCTACGCCTGTGATATAACGAGGATTGATAAGGGTGGCATCAATATTGGCTTTATTTTTCAGCAATGACAGAACTGACTGACCTAATCCAAAGAAGGAACCTAATGCAACGATAGCTACTTTGGAACCGCGGTGGACAACTTTATAACGATTGAGATTGCTATAGTCAGACTCTGCCGGTTCGCCGTAACTGATAACCTCTGTGGCAGGTACACGGATAGCAACCGGATGTTCATTCTGGCGGATACTCCATTCCAGCATGGCAAGATATTCCTCTTTGCAGGTGGGTGCCAAGTAAACCATATTGGGGATATTGCTGATCAGTGGAATATCGAAGAAGCAGAGGTGAGTAACATCATTCATGCCGGATAATGTTCCCCAAAATACCAACAGAACTGCCGGATTGTTATTGATGCAAAGATCTTGCGAGAGTTGGTCGTATGAACGTTGTATAAATGTACTGTATACTCCGTAAACCGGTTTTCCACCATTGGCTGCAATGCCAGAAGCAAGAGCTACTGCGTGTTCTTCGGCAATGCCGACATCTACAAACTGCTTGCCTGCTTCCTGGCGACGGGCAGGAGTAAATCCCAAAACAGCAGGAGTACCGGAAGTAATAGTAACCACCCTTTTATCTTCTTTCATCTTTTTCAGCAGATATTGAGCGGTCACTTCACTATAGTCTTCTGCATCATCGTTTACTTTCGATTCTCCGGTTACTATATCAAACGGTGTACGCCAGTGATATTTTTCCTTATTTTGTTCCGCAGGCTCGTAACCTTTGCCTTTTAATGTATTAATGTGGATTACGATCGGATGCAGGATGTCTTTTACTTTAGAGAAAGCTTCAATCAGTGCTTCTACATTATTGCCGTCATTCACATACATATAGTCCAGTCCCATCGCTTTGAAAAAGTTACATTCACATTGGCCGTTGCTGTCGCGTAAGTCTTTTAAATTCTTATATAAGCCTCCATGATTTTCGGCAATAGACATCTGATTGTCATTGACAATAATAATCATGTTAGTACCCATTTCTGCAACATAATCCAATCCTTCGAATGCTTCGCCTCCGCTTAATGAGCCGTCGCCTATTACAGCGATGATGTTTTCGTTGCCACCTGTCAGATCACGTCCTTTAGCTAATCCACTTGCCAGACTGACAGAAGTAGAAGTATGACCGATCACAAAGAAATCATGTTCACTTTCCTGTGGTTCCGAGTAGCCGGATACATTGTCATATTCAGCCGGATGCAGGAAAGCATCTTTACGACCGGTCAGCATTTTATGTACGTAACTCTGATGTGATACATCATATACAATTTTATCTTTCGGTGAATTGAAGACATAGTGCAAAGCAATAGTTGCCTCCACCATTCCGAAGTTAGGACCGAAGTGTCCGCCGTGTTCACTCAACTTTTGGAGAAGTGATGCGCGTATTTCGGTGCTCAATTCATTAAGTTCTTTAATTGATAGTTTCTTAACGTCTGCAGGAGAATAAATATTTTCTAAATACATATCAATTTGAATTTATGTTTATACCTATATTTTTATTTCACTGCAAAGATACTGCCCGATTTGAAATCTGTTTGTATATGAATTACGGATTCTTTTACCCATATTACAGTTCTGCTAAAGTTGAGTTGGATTTTCACGTAAAGGCTTGATCTTGATATTCGTTGAAGGGTTCAATCGCTTCTGATTGATAACAAAGATACAGATAGTCTGATCTTTATAGGTTCGTGTACATAAACTTGTTTCCTAATCTGGACTCATAATCTGTAATTGGGGTTATTATCTCCGTAATTTGTCTACAACGAATCACTTTCTTCCGTTGTATTTTTGCAATGTAAATAATTCAATTCATTAATTACTAAAACATGGAGAGATATGAAACGAATATTATTATTACCTACTGTATTTATTATGATGCTTGGAACAAATTTGTCTTTCGCACAGGTTGATGCGGATAACTTTTATAAAAGTGATTTGGTAAATGTGGAAAAGGTTTCTTTTTCTAATCAGTATAAGATGAAAGTAGTTGGTAACCTGTTTTTGCCAAAGAACATGAAAGAGGGAGAGAAATATCCTGCCATTATTGTCGGACATCCGATGGGAGCAGTCAAAGAACAGAGCGCGAACCTGTATGCTACTAAGATGGCTGAACGTGGTTTTGTAACGCTGTCTATTGATTTGTCTTTTTGGGGTGGGAGTGAAGGTGAGCCGCGCAATGCTATTTTGCCCGAAATGTATGCGGAGGATTTTAGTGCTGCAACCGATTTTCTGGGTACACGTCCTTTTGTTGACCGTAATCGTATCGGAGTAATCGGTATTTGTGGAAGCGGAAGTTTCGCTATCAGTGCGGCAAAGATTGACCCTCGTTTGAAAGCTATCGCAACGGTGAGCATGTATAATATGGGTAACGCTAATCGCCACGGGCTTAAACATGCGTTGACGTTGGAGCAGCGTAAACAGATTATAGCAGATGCGGCGGAACAGCGTTATGTAGAGTTTTTGGGGGGAGAAACCCAATACACAAGCGGTACTGTACATGAACTGACTGAAAAATCAAGCCCGATAGAACGTGAGTTTTATGAGTTTTATCGTACACCGCGTGGTGAAGTAACTCCTGAAGGGGCAACTCCTTTGACCACTACACATCCTACATTTACCAGTAACGTGAAATTCATGAATTTCTATCCTTTTGCAGATATTGAGACTATTTCTCCCCGGGCTGTGCTTTTCATTACCGGAGAGAATGCACACTCGCGTGAATTTAGTGAAGATGCCTATCGGCTGGCTGCCGATCCTAAAGAACTATACATTGTACCTGGTGCGGGGCATGTAGACCTTTACGACCGGGTAGGTCTTATACCATTCGATAAACTGGAATCTTTTTTTAAGGAATACCTGAAGAAATAAGTATGGATGGGAAAAGCCCCGAAACTGATTAAATATAATAAAAAGACAATTGAATGATGAAACAAATTAAAAATGCACATTACGAAGGCGAACGTCCTTTGTTCGCGTCCCATGGACTTTATCTGGAAGAAGTAACCATTCATGCCGGCGAATCGGCATTGAAAGAATGTAGTGATATAGAAGCGGTAAACTGCCGTTTTGAAGGGAAATATCCGTTTTGGTATAATGAATCATAAAACAATATATATCACTATGAGAAGATTATTTTTTATTTTTGTAACAGTCATCGGAGTTTTGCAGATTCTGATGCAATCTATAAATGCACAGAATATGAAAAAAGAAGAAGTACCTCAAAACCTCAGCGCATTTCCGGTAGGAAAGGAAAATGCAGGATTCGAACAATACTTTACGGGAAAATCCTGGCTGGCGCCGCTGACCGGTAACAAAGACTTGAATGTCCCTATGTTCAATGTTACTTTTGAACCTGGTTGCCGAAACAATTGGCACAGCCATACAGGCGGACAAATCCTGATAGCCGTTGGAGGCGTAGGATATTATCAGGAACGGGGTAAGGCAGCACGTCGTTTGCTTTCCGGTGATGTCGTTGAAATAGCACCTGATGTAGAACATTGGCACGGTGCCGCTCCTGATAGTTGGTTTTCGCATTTGGCTATTGAATGCAATCCGCAGACCAACAAGAATACTTGGCTGGAACGGGTGGACGATGAACAGTATGCTGAAGCTACGAAAGATAACAGAGGAGGCGGACTAAGTGATACTGACCCCGAACTGGACGCGATATGGGGGCATTTCGCCAAAGAAGTGCAGGAATACGGTGACTTGAATACTAAAACCCGCCTGATGGTGACATTGGCATCCAATATTGCCTCGCAGGCCCGGACTGAATACCGGATGATGCTTGAAAGCGCTCTTAATGCAGGTATTACTCCGATAGAAATAAAGGAGATCCTTTATCAGGCAGTAGCCTACGTAGGTATGGCTAAAGTGATGGATTTTATCGGTATCACTAATGAGGTATTATTGGCCCGTGGTGTTCGTCTTCCCTTAGAGGGGCAGTCGGTTGTTTCTTCCGAAACCCGTTTCGACAAAGGACTGGGGTTGCAGAAATCCATTTTTGGTGAGCGGATAGATCAGATGCATAAAAGCGCTCCCGAAAACCAAAAGCATATTCAGCATTATCTTTCTGCCAACTGTTTCGGAGACTATCAGACACGTAACGGACTGGATGTGAAGATGCGCGAACTGTTAACGTTCTCAATCCTTGTTTCTTTGGGAGGTTGTGAATCGCAGGTGAAAGGGCATATACAGGGGAATGTCAATGCAGGTAACGATAAAGATACTCTGCTGGCTGTTGTAACCCATCTATTGCCTTATATCGGTTACCCGCGCACACTCAATGCGATAGCTTGCCTGAATGAGGTGATTCCGGAAAAATAATCAAAAAATAACGCTCAAACGATAAACAGTATAATCCGTTTGAGCGTATCTTTTTAAGAATTCTTTTTGGAGTGATGCGGAAGGAAACCTTCTACATTTGTCCCGTCACTGATACTGACACGACTCAACACGTTGGTGATAACATCCTGTGTTGCAAAACTTCCTACTGACAAGAATGCCTTGGATATTGCATTCTTAATTTTGTCGAGGGAAAAAAGTTCTTTCTTCCCGTCCCTTTTGATAATAAATATCTCCGAACTGATCATACCTATATTTTAAGAATTAACAAATATAATTTGTGCTTACATAGTTATTCGTGCACGACAATTTCCGGAGCTTGTAATAAAATGGATCTGTGTAGGATTCGTTCTATTGCCTTTCACCCGAAAGCCTGGAATAACGGTTATCATATCGGCAGGTCTTCTGACTTGTTTCTGTTGTGACGCCTTCCCGGTTTGTTCAGCAAAACCAGTGGCGGATGAATGCCACAACATTTCTCTCATTCTGATGGAGGGATAAAACTTACAGCTACGGGGATAGTTCCTGATTTTCACGGGATTCCCTTTTAATTCCGTTTCATGTTGATGATGATTCGGAAACCGATGTTGTCGGCAAAGTTAGAAATTAAATCAATAATCCAACTGAAAAGGGGATAAAATTATTCGGCTATTATTAGCATATATCTGAAAGCCGTTATGCTGATTTCACTGTGCATAATAAAAAGAAAAAAATCTTTTTTGAAACAGGATACACAAACCCGGATACTGTCGCAAAGTGAAAATAAAGTGTTAATCTCATCGATTTGTGTCTTTTATCAATGTTCTGTTTTTAATATTGAGAATGAATGTTTTCGGTATGATTTTCTTTAGATAGAGAGAATTATGCATATAAAGATGAAATAATATACACTTTCTGAAGGCTTTATTGCATCAATATAACTGTTATATGCATCATAACAATGCATGAAACAGGTTGTTCCTTTAAATGAAACGGTCCGTTGGTTTTAAAGGAACGGGTCATTGGTCGGTGAGGAAGGTTTGTTTTCTTTGCAAGGAAGGGGGAAATCTCTTTTTCAACCGGCTTTTTACGCTGGTTGTTTTCATTTTCCATCACTATATATTGTGTTAACTTGGACTGGTTTTCTTACAATTGGTGTTATTGGGGATGTAACAGCTACAGAATTGTATCATATCGCAATATAATAATCGATATTCCTGTTCATTGGATATTTTTAGATTGGAAATCCAGCCGTTTTTTCGATCTTCCTTCTGATCCCTCTGTATATTTCGTATCCAGTTTTTGCATAATAGTCGTTCTTTCATATTTGTTCTCTAACAGGGAATGCCGGAACATACATGTATCGTTTCTCCTGGATGGATTGAGTAAATAGATGTTAATTCAGCTAGAGACCTGCGAACTAATATTTGATATGGAATGTTGTTTAATCTAAATAACGAGCTTTAATTATGAACTAAAAAGTTAGACATGAGCAAATAAAACATTTCTAATAATTTAGCAAATGAAACATTACAATTAAAAAAAGAATGATTATGAGAAAATCTATTATTTTATTAGCTATGGTATTGGGCGCTTTTACAGCGAATGCCCAGACTGTTGTGGAAGGTACAAAGTTTGCAGATAATTGGTCTGTAGAAGTAAACGCCGGTGTGATTACTCCTCTTACTCACAGCGCTTTCTTTAAGAATGCACGTCCCGGTTTCGGAATCGGAGTCTCCAAACAATTAACTCCTATATTTGGTTTAGGATTGCAAGGCATGGGATATATCAATACTACCCAAAGCAAAACAGCTTTTGACGCATCTGACGTTAGCCTGTTGGGTAAAGTAAACCTGATGAACCTGTTTGCAGGTTACAAGGGTGTTCCTCGTTTGTTTGAGGTTGAGGCAGTAGCCGGTGCGGGTTGGCTGCACTATTATGTGAATGGCGATGGCGACCAGAATTCATGGTCTACCCGCTTCGGATTGAATCTGAACTTTAACCTTGGTGAAAGCAAAGCCTGGACTTTAGGAGTGAAACCAGCCATTGTATATGATATGCAAGGTGACTTCAATCAGGCAAAAAGCCGTTTCAATGCCAACAATGCGGCATTTGAATTGACTGCCGGACTGACTTATCACTTTAAGACCAGTTCAGGAAACCGTTACTTCACTGAAGTGAGAGTTTACAACCAAGGCGAAATTGACGATCTGAACGCTTCTGTCAATGCTCTTCGTGGACAGGTGAATAATAAGGATGGTGAGTTGAACAGCGCTAACCAGAAAATCAGCGGATTGCAGCAGGAACTTGAAGCATGTCGCACTAAGGTTGTTCCGGTTGAAACTGTGGTAAAGACTGCCCGTGTTCCCGAATCTATCATTACTTTCAGACAAGGCAAATCATCGGTTGATGCTTCACAGCTCCCGAATGTAGAACGTGTAGCTTCTTATATGAAGAAATATGCCGACTCAAAAGTAGTGATCAAAGGATATGCTTCTCCGGAAGGTAGTGTGGAAGTCAATGCCCGAATAGCTGCGGCTCGTGCAGAGGCTGTAAAAACGATCTTGGTCAACAAATATAAGATTAATCCGGCACGTATCACTGCCGAAGGTCAGGGAGTAGGTGACATGTTTACCGAACCGGACTGGAACCGTGTAAGTATATGTACTATTGAAGATTAATAGGATATGTAAATAGAATAGGTGAGGGCTGTCCTTGTATGGGGCAGCCCTTATTTTGTTTTAAAACAAAATACGAATGGACGAAGTACAGAAAAATGGGTAAAGTCATTGTTTGTTTATTTAAAGTGACTATTTTTGGCAAACCATCCGTTTTATGCTGAAAAGAGTGGCAAAGCAATTGAAATAAAACTATTTATGGATATACATGATATCATTGACAACATATATAAACTGCCGGATGTTTCGAAAGAAGCATTATTGAGTGATGCTTCCGAAGTGGTATATCCTAAAGGTTTCCATCTGTTTTGGGCAAACCGTAAAAGCACTAAATTTTATCTGATGAAGAAAGGGATGCTGCATGCCTACACCCATAAGTCGGATAAGAAAGTTACATTCTGGTTCGGGAAGGAGGGAGATGCTATTTTCCCGTTGCAAACTCTCTATGATAATCAGGCGGGATATGAGAATATTGAACTTTTGGAAGACAGCGCCCTGTATGAACTGAGTGTTGATAAATTGCATAATCTCTATCTGGAAGATATACACATAGCCAACTGGGGAAGGAAATTTGCCGAAAGAGAATGTATCAAATCAGAGAAACTTTTTATTTCCCGACAATTCAAAACTTCATTGGAGAGATATCAGGAACTGATATCCGACTATCCTGATATACTTCAACGCGTACCGCTGGGTATTATAGCGTCATATTTAGGTATCTCGCAGGTCAATCTAAGTAGAATCCGGGCAAAGATCAGGTGATTTTTTATCAAATGTAAAATTCCTTTTTTACAAATGTAAAATAGAGGTGGACGGAAATTCATGACCTTTGCAACTAAAAACAATAAGTGTTATGAACTGGATTCTTTTGATTTTGGCAGGATGTCTCGAACTGGTATTTACCTTCTGTCTGGGAAAAATAAACAGGGTTATAGGAGTAGAGAAATATCTGTGGTCATTGGGGTTGCTGATATCTTTATGTGTCAGTATGCTTCTCCTGATAAGAGTAACAAAGGCATTGCCCGTTGGCACAGCTTATGCTATATGGACCGGTATCGGTGCGGCAGGCACTGTGTTGATCGGTATCTTTTTCTTTAAAGAACCGGCAAGCTGGAGCAGAATGTTCTTTATCTTCACATTGATTTGCTCCATCGTTGGTTTGAAATTGGTATCACATTGATACCTTATGGTATCATAAAAAAATAATTATCGATTATAATTTGGTAGTTATGAAAACAAAGCCCATATTTGCAGCCCAAAAATAAGGACAGGCATAGAAAATCCTCATCGGAGGGTGCTATAATAATAATTATGGTGCTGGATAAGATGAATGGTGCGAATCATTCAGCTTGTCCGGCACTATTTTATTTTGTAACAAATAGAGATTAGAGGAATAAGTAGCGAAGAAACTATGAAGGAGTTAAATTTGACACAAGGGAGCGTTCCGAAGGTATTACTGCAATTTGCGGTTCCTTTTCTGATTGCGAATGTGCTTCAGGCGCTTTATGGCGGGGCTGACCTCTTTGTTGTGGGACAATACGATGATTCTGCAAGTGTAGCGGCTGTGGCTATCGGCAGCCAGGTGATGCAGACAATTACAGGTATTATTCTTGGTATTACGACGGGAACAACCGTGCTGATCGCTATTGCTACCGGAGCCAAGGATGACAAGAAGGTGGCTTTTACCATCGGTTCTTCCGTGTGGCTGTTTTCAATGATCGGGGTACTGCTTACTTTGGTCATGGTGGCCTTTCATGGTCAGATAGCGGAGTTGATGCATACGCCGATGGAAGCAATGGCAGATACGAAAAGTTATATTCTGGTGTGTTCGGTCGGCATCTTGTTTATAGTAGGATATAACGTCGTATGTGGTATTCTGCGTGGGTTGGGAGACTCTAAGACACCGCTCTGTTTTGTAGCGCTGGCATGTGTGATTAATATTGTACTTGATTTTATACTGGTAGGATATTTCCATTTGGGAGCTACAGGAGCAGCAGTTGCCACCATAACGGCGCAGGGAGTCAGCTTTGTGATATCTCTTTGGTTCTTATATCGGCATGGATTCCATTTTGAGTTTACACGAAAAGATATCCGGCTGAACCGGAATCTGGCTAAAAGAATCATGACATTGGGGGCACCTATTGCGTTGCAGGATGCGTTGGTTAATATCTCCTTTTTGATTATAACCGTTATAGTCAATCAGATGGGAGTGATCGCATCGGCCTCTTTAGGTGTTGTAGAGAAAATCATAGTGTTTGCCATGTTGCCTCCGATGGCGATTTCATCGGCAGTGGCAACGATGACAGCACAAAACTACGGAGCCGGACTCATACAGCGGATGAACAGATGTCTGGCTTCCGGGATAGGTATTGCACTTGTTTTCGGTATATCGGTTTGTGTCTATTCACAATTCCTGCCGGAAATGCTTACCGCATTCTTTACGAAAGATGCTGCGGTTGTGGCAATGGCGGCGGAGTATCTGCGAGGATATAGCATCGACTGTATTATAGTAAGTTTTGTGTTCTGCATAAATTCTTACTTCAGCGGACAGGGAAATTCACTATTCCCGATGATTCACAGTTTGATAGCGACTTTCCTGTTTAGGATTCCGTTGTCGTACTGGTTCAGCCAGATAGATAGTTCTTCCCTGTTTATCATGGGGTTTGCTCCGCCTGTTTCAACAGTGGTTTCATTATTGATATGCATTTGGTATTTAAGGTATACACGGAAGAAAGTTTATTTGAAAGGCACAATGATGCCTGCTATGTCGAATTAGGTGTTTTTAAGTGGATATATTAACTAAAATCAATTTGTATGGAAGCTTATTTGAAGAAACTCTGTTTTGAGTATCAGGTTGAAGAAAAGGAAGTGAAAGAGCTGTTGGCTCGCATGGAAATGGTGTATCTGGATAAAGGAGAAACGATTGCTTCTGCTACAATGCCCGAGCAGAGCTTGTATATTATCGTTTCCGGCATCCTGCATACATTTACTACCCGGCAGGGAGAGGACAAAACTGTCAGATTCCTGTCCGAAGGTGATGCTATCTTGTGCTACAATACAAGTAAGCATTCTATAAAAACACTGACAAGGTGTGTTGCCTATTACATCAGTGAGGATGAGATTGAAGAGTTATGCGCAACATCCATAACGTTTGCCAATCTGATGCGCCAGCTGATGGAATATCAGTTTTATTTGAAAGAGGAAATGAATGTAAATACCCGTAAACTGACAATCAGAGAAAGATATCTTTCTTTATTGACAGAGATACCCGATATCCTGTACAGGGTCCCTTTGAAATACATTACTTATTATTTAGGGGCTGACGTGACAAGTCTGGGATACTTGGCTGGCAGTCGTAAATAAGAAACATTTTCTTGTGATCCGTCTCTTTAATATATTCCTTATTAAATAGTCTGTGGGCTTCCTGTTTTTTTAGTTGGAGAGGCTTTGGATTATTTGATAAGGAATATTATTTTTGTATCTCAAATGAAGAACTCGATCCCCCGATATACTTTCTATAAGAATAAGTATGGAAGTGAACTTTTAGTAGATGTCGTCGAACTGAAGTATGTAAAGAAGTTCCTCGCCCTAAGTTCTGTCCATACGCTGACTTACTATGATATCACGTTTGTCACAGAAGGAGAGGGCATGTTCTCGATAGATAATCAGACTTGTGAAGCGGTTTCCCGTGATGTGTTTTTCTCTAAACCGGGAGAGATTCGGAATTGGGATACCCATCGTATAGTCAATGGCTATGCCTTGATCTTTGAAGATGAGTTTTTATCTTCTCTTTTTAAAGATTCTCTTTTTGTGCAGCACCTCTCATTCTTCAAATCGGGGAAGACATCATCCAAATTACAGTTGTCGGATGAACTTTATATGCGTATCCTTCAGATATTGTATAACATTAAAGCGGAGATTGATTCGTACAAACAGAATGATGTACATGTATTGAGGGCATTACTCTATGAAGTACTGATGTTGTTGAACCGGGCCTATCAAAAAGCGGATATCGGGGGAGAGAGTACAAGTAAAGAAACCAACAATATCCATATAAACAAATTTATTAAGTTAGTTGACGCCCATTTGAAAGAACAGCATTCTGTTCAATATTATGCAGATAAACTTTGCATTACTCCGAATTACCTGAATGAGATTGTAACTTCAATAATGGGACTCAGTGCGAAGCAATATATACAGAATAAAGTAATGGATGAGTCTAAGAGACTACTTGCCTATACAGATTCCTCTATATCGGATATTGCATTTGAACTTCACTTCTCAACCGTTTCTTATTTTATCCGTTGCTTCCGACAACATACGGGAGAAACGCCTCTACTTTATCGAAAAACGCATAAACCGTAAAAAGTGCTATTTCTCCCTTTCTTTTTATTGCACTGATTGTGTTCTATATTCCTACTTTCGCATCAGATAATAACCATTTAAAATAATTGAATAATGAGAGATGCAGAAAAGACAGTAGGGAACATGATTGATAAGTTGAAAACGGCTTTTATCGGTTCCATAGATAATGAAGGATTTCCTAATATCAAGGCCATGTTGCAACCCCGAAAGCGGGAAGGGATAAAAACTGTTTATCTGACGACAAACACTTCATCAATGCGTGTCGCGCAGTATAGGGAAAACAATCATGCCTGTATTTACTTTTGTGATGCGAGGTTTTTTAGAGGTGTGATGCTGCGTGGCACTATGGAAGTGCTGACTGATAGTGCCAGTAAAGAGATGATCTGGCAGGAGGGTGACACCATGTATTATCCGGAAGGCGTGACAGATCCCGACTATTGCGTGCTGAAATTTACGGCAACTTCCGGAAGGTTTTACAGCGGTTTTAAGTCCGAGAGTTTTATGGTTGAATAAAGCTTGAAAACAGGGAGTGTTATGGGATTGGTAGGACAAGTAAATGAAGAGAGTTATCCCATTACATCCCTGACGTATTGCATGGGTGAAATACCATAAAATTCTTTGAATTTCTTCCCGAAATATTTGGCATCGCAATAGCCTAGTAAGGTTGCGATTTCAGAAACATTATATTGTCTGGAAGCCAGCATCGTTTTGGCAATCCCCATCTTATAGGAGAGAATGTAATTGGTGGGAGATTTTCCAACAATGAACTTCACTCTGTTATAGAATGCTGTGCGACTCATTCCTATGTCGGCACACAGCATTTCTACTGTATATTTTTCACTCGAAAGATTCTTCTCCAGACATTTCTGTATTTTATCTATCAGTATGGCGTCACTGTCGCCCTGTGATACCTTTTCAGAATGGTTGGCAGGAAGAGTAGCTGCCGCAAACTCTTTGAGTCGCTCTTTTTGTGCAGCACGGTGATTGATCAGAGCTATTATATCTGCCTTGAGTTTGCAGACGTTTATCATACGTAATTCTACTTTGTCGGCACCACAGCCGATATGTGCCAGATAGCTTTCGCTATCGCACAGGCTTATCAGAAGGATTACCGGAATATTACACATACAGGTATCCGCCTTTATCTCTGAGCAAAGCTCACTTCCATATATGCCATTGACTGTTTCGTCAACAATGATGACATCCGGATTACGCTGGGTGGGAGAGGAACAAACCAGTTCGGGATTGTCAAAAACGGAAACCTGAAAGTTTTTCGAGAATCGTTCATGTAGATAACCGCTCAGTTCTGTATCTGCCATAACCAGAAGGACATGAGGTACTTTATTGCCTTTCGATGCCTCTTTGTCTTTTGGAGACAACTGCTCTTTGCAGGGAAAAGTGTTTTCGTAACCATTCATTACAGAATATTGAGTGATCGGGCAGTAATCTTTTCTGCAAGGGATATGTATAGGGATACTGATTTGGATAAAAATGCCTCTTCCTTTTTTTCTTCCTGTTATTTTTCCATCATGTAGGCGGATTATTTTCTTGACTATATGGAAATGCCTGCAATAAGATATTGGCATTCCTGCCAGGATCGATTGTCCCGAACGTGAATCCCTTTTTTCAGTATACGTGCTGTTGCTTATTTGTAGGTTCCAGTAGCCATCGGTATGTGACACCCTAATGTCTATGTGCTCCTCCCGGGGAGTTATATCTATTATCTTATATAGTAAACATTGCAGCGTTGCAGTCATCATAGCTTCATTGATCCGGCAACTGACGTAGCCTGCTTCCCTGTTGGTGCATAGTTGTATCCTGCGTGTTTGGGCGTATGTCCGGCAATGGGTGATTATTGAATTGATATAAGTATGAAGTTCGAATTCGTTGGTTTGAAATTCTGAAGCTGCATGATTGGTCAGCTTGTTCAGGACTGCAATGTTTTGGTAGCATTCCATGACATGCATCGTGTAACCGAGCGCATGATTTAGCTTTTTTGAGATATCTTCCGGAAGTTTTTCCGAATCGATGTCATTCAGCAGATTCTGCATTAATGTTAATGGAGTTTGAGTCCTGTGTACCATGCTCAGGGCAAGGCTTAATTTGTCGTGGGAAAGTAGTTCTTTGTTGCGTTTTGTTCGATGGTAGGCTAGTAGAGATATAAATAATCCGAGGCTGAGACTTCCAATGGGATATGTCAGGGAACTTGCATCTTTTTCTGCCTTTATAGGAGGATGGAAAATACCTGAATATGGATGCGTCTGATTTAGATTCGCACTAATCAGCGTAAAAGTGAATATTAATATAAGTCTCATACAGAATTTAAATAAGGGTTAAATAGTTTTTGTGATAAGCCTATGCCGTTTTTTTCATTCAATCACATAGCTTGGTTCTAATATGCTACTGCAAGTATAATTAGTTTCCTATATCCGGACTGGGTATTTTTCGTCAAAAATAGGGGTAATATTTATCAAAGGATCATTTTATGGAGGGATTTAACTAAGAAAAGGGAGGTGGACCAGCTGTTTGTCATCCTTTTGTTATGTATCTGACATCAAAATGAAATATATCCGTTATGAGAATGCTATATTCAATGCTACTGGTATTTACCGAAAATAGTTTGGTAAATACCAATAATACCAGAAGTCTCTTATGTCTATATTCTTCGTTTGTTTATCCTTTCGGACAGACCCCATTCTTATAAAACAGATAACTTTCTTCTATCGCTTCAGCTGTATCGGCTTCTAATGCATATAATATTTCCCTGCAAAATTCCAGTTGTCCGATGCCATTGGCAGTTACAATATTTTCATCTCTTACAGCCTGTTTATTTATATAATTGGATTCGCCTGTATATTGATCTCCGGCATATTGTTTCAAGTAATCGAGTGTATTGCTGGTATGCTTTACCTCATTTAAAAAACCATGCATACCAAGAAAGACGGAGGCGTTGCAAATACCAGCAACCAGTTTCTTGTCTTTGAGTGCTTTCTTTACAAGCGGAACAATCAATTCGGCTTCCGGTGAAAACCATCTCATGCCGCCGATTAATATCAGGCCCGCATAGTCTTCCGGCATATCTTTTAGATCATAATCGGGTAATACTCTGAGTCCTCCTATTGAAGTGACAGGCTCTTTGGTTATTGAGAGGTATTTTACTTTATAATTGATGGGGTTTCCGGGTTTAACACCCTGATTCAAACAGATGGCTGTAAATGCACCCTCCCAATCGGCAAAACCATTTAATAATACAAATATTACTTCTTTCATACGTTATTCTATTTTTTGTATGCACAAAGATGCTATATTTAATTGAATTATGAGTCCATAGCCGGACGAATAAATTTATGTACTTGAAGATTTTGTGTAACGGAGAGTGTTTCAGTTTCGGGAAAACGTTCCGTCTGACTAATTTGAGAATGCAAAATAGGTGCAAGTGGCATTAAAAAGAAGTTGGGTATAGAAGAAGAGAACTTAAATTAGAAAACAAGTAAGATACTTATTATTATGGAGTAGAAACATTATTTTTGTATTCTATAATAATTGAAATATGGAATTCGTAGATCGGATAGAAAAACAAAAACGGCTCCAAAAAGCGTTGAACGGTGAGAAATCTGCATTTGTCGTTGTATATGGCAGGCGCAGGTTAGGAAAATCCACCCTGATAAAAAAAGTGCTGACTTCAAATGATGTGTACTATATAGCTGACCAAACCGAGCGTGCGCATCAAATCAGCCTGCTTGCCAAAGAAATCGGTATGGTAATACCGGATTTTGATAAAGTAGTATATCCTGATTGGGAAGCAATACTGACAGCTCTTAACCATCGGACTCAAGAGCGTTTTTCACTCTGTTTGGACGAGTTCCCGTATTTGGTCAAGAGTTCTCCTGAACTCCCTGCCCTATTGCAAAGGTTGATAGATTCCCGTAGCCTTAAGTATAACCTGATTATTTGTGGGTCTTCCCAACAATTGATGCAGGGATTGATATTGGATGGTAGTGCCCCGTTATACGGACGTGCAGACCAGATGCTGAAACTATCTCCTATACATATTAAGTATTTACAGGAAGTATTGCATTCGGATGCTGTGAGTACGGTGGAAGAATATGCTATATGGGGAGGTGTGCCCCGTTATTGGGAGCTTCGGTTACAAGATGACGGCTTGCAGGAGTCAATAGCTTATAATATACTCAATCCGTTAGGTACACTGTACGAGGAACCGATCCGTCTGTTTATGGACGATATGCGGGATGTAATTCAGGCATCGACGCTTCTCTCTGTGATTGGGAGCGGTGCCAACCGGTTATCGGAAATTGCCGCACGCCTGGAAAAACCGGCTACCCATTTATCCGGTCCATTAGAGAAACTACGCCAACTGGATTTCATCGAACGGGAGATTCCTTTCGGTGAGAATCCGAAGAACAGCAAGAAGAGCCTGTATAAGGTAAGTGACCCATTTATGGATTTCTATTTTCATTTTGTAGTTCCCAACCGCTCGCTGATAGAACTCGGACGTTCCGGTTTTGTGACGGATGCTATCTGCTCACAGTTTTCTCGATATGTATCTGCCTGGTGGGAAAAACTATGCCGTCAGGCCGTCAGTGGTGGAGTAATCGGCGGAGATATGTACAATCTTGCCGGACGTTGGTGGGGCAATGTATCAAGGGATGAAGCTATCGAACTGGACGTAGTGGCACAGAGTATGGACGGTAAGAAACTGCTTGTCGGGGAATGTAAATGGACAGAAGGTGAAGATGCAGGCAGGCTAATTTATGAACTGACTGCCAAAGCTCGGAAACTCCCTTTCTTGAAAGGGCAGGAAATCGTTCCGGTATTATTCCTGAAACAAAAGCCGCTTCGTGAGAGTGATGCTCTGGTGATAACACCTCAGGAAATTATTGATGCTATCGGCTAATTAAAGTAAAGAACCCGCTATTTTTGCTAAAGTGAAGAAAAAGAAAAAGCTCTGAAATTCTTGAATTTCAGAGCTTTACTATTTGCTTTCGCGGTGCGTACGGAAGATGAACCTTTATTCTATTCTTCACGTACTCAATATCTTAGCAATCTCTAAAATCTTTCTCCCACTAATAACCCCACGTGTGCAATTCTTTGGATTGCTTGGTGTTGCGGTGGTTGTTTGAGTTGGTGCAAAAATACGAAATAGTTCATATAATAATCATCAATAGCCTATAATTTTTACAAGAAAATATTGTATCTTTACTGCAAATAAAGAAACTTAGTATGTTTGAACAGATAAAGTTATACATATCCAACAAATGGGAGAAATTATATCCATTACTATTTTCTTCGATGATATGTTACTCAATGTATTTAGAAGCGTAGAACAACCAAAAACAACCAGAAATACTCAAGCGTAAATCTTTATCTATCAGCATATTCTAAAAATTAACACTTTTCGGCTGCTTTTTGATGCTTCCCAAATTTCCACATATTTTTGAGACGTATTTCTGACGTGGAGAATTTGTGGAGCTTGTTTTTTGTCACATCATGCAGACAGTTCACAAGGGTTTACAACCGTTTACGACAAGCGACAGCAACCGTTCCTTCTTGCAGCGATGGTAACATCGTGCAGAAAGGCGACAACGGTTGACTTCCGTTTACTTCCATTCACCATTTCAGGGATACACGATTAAAGGAATGAACCAGTAAACGATAAAGCAGCATGAAAACAACCAGAAAATGCAGTTTTTGCGGCAAGTCATTTGTAACCCGGAGCGGGGTACAGAAATATTGCAGCGAGGCTTGTCAGGCGGAAGCCAAACGAGCCAGAACGGAACAGAAAAACAATCTTTTCAAAGTCGCCCAACCCTTGATGGAGATACAGCATCAGGAGTATCTCACCTTTTCCAAAGCAGCCACGCTCATGGGCTGTTCCCGGCAGTATGTTTACAAACTTGTAGCCCTCGGCAAGCTGAAAGCCTCACGCATCAGCAACCGCATGGCATTCATCCGCAAGGCAGACATCGAGCGGATGCTGGAGGGCAACCCTTACCATCGTGTCCTGCCCGGCTGCACTTCCACACCGAAAAAAGCCGCTTCATCTTCTTTGCCTGCCAAAAGAGAAAAGAGGGAAAAGGATATAGATGAAGTAATGGACTTCTATTCAGGTGAGAATGTGATGTCGCTCTTCAAGGTCAAGCAGTCGTGGCTCTATACCACCGCCAAGCGTAACCGCATCCCCATCTGCCGCATCGCTGGGAAGAACTATTACAGCAAGAAGCATGTTGACGAGTTTTTCGGTGTGGCTGTAGATACAAGCAATATCACTGACTGGCTCCTGATTGAAGAAGCGGAAGAACTGTTCGGCATGAAGCCGACCGCACTCCGGGCATACGCCCACCGCCACAAGATACCGACCAAAAGAGAATACGGGCGCACCTACTACTCCAAATCCCATTTGGATGAACTCCGCAGGACAGACCTCATAAACGATGAACGCTACTACACCGTGGAACAAGTCCGGCAGATTTACGGGCTTTCCTCAGCCAACATCAGCCATATCGTCAAGGTGAAGCGCATCGAAAAGATAAAGGTCGGAGTGAAAAACCTGCTTTTGCGCTCCGATGTGGAGCGTGTCATGGCTGAAAGGGAGAAACAACCGTGAGCAACCGACATTTCCGGAAAATTATTTCAAAATGATTGCCGTGGAGGTATTCACGGTTGTTTCACGTTGTTCCTTTGTCACCGTAAACACGGGGACACCTCCGAAAATGTACAACCAGTTAAAACAACATCATTATGAGCAAATGCAAGACAGTTACCTTGCGCAAGCGCAAGATTAAGAACGGTACACAGTATTCGCTGTGTCTGGACTATTATCCCGGCTATCGTGACAACACCACCATGAAAGTGATTACACGTGAAGCTCTGGGAATTTACATTTTCGCCAAACCCGCCAATCAGCAGGAGCGTGACTTCAACGCACGCATGATGAAAAAGGCGGAGATACTTCGCAACAGGCGTTACGAAGCCATCTTCAACGAAAATAACGGCTTCTTTGACAAAGCCAGGATGAAAGGGGATTTCCTCGCCTACTTCAAGGAGCTGGCAGAGAGGAAGAATATCAAGTGGCAGCACGTTTACAAGCACTTCGAGCGGTTCGTGAACGGCAAATGTACCTTTGAGGAGGTGGACGTGGACTTGTGCCGCAAGTTCATGGAATACCTGCTTAACGCACCCCAATCCATACACACCAACCAAAAACTGCATGTCAATTCTGCGGCAGGCTACTGGTCGGCTTTCCGTGCGGTACTTCACACCGCCTACCGGGACAGGAAGATAAAGGAGAACCCAAACGGATTCTTAGACCGCATCGAGTGTATTCCCACCATGAGGGAACATCTGAGCCAAGAGGAACTGATATGGCTTGCCGAAACCCCTTGCGAGGAAGATGTCTTGAAAAGGGCTTTTCTTTTCGCCTGCCTGACCGGACTGCGGAAGAGCGACATCAGGCAGCTCACTTGGCAGCAGATACAGCCGTACACCAACGGTAAGATGTTTGTGACCACCCGTATGCAGAAGACGAAGCAGATTGTACACAACCCCATCAGTGATGAAGCCTACGGGCTGCTCGGAGAACGGTGCGAGGGGCTTATCTTTGACGGATTCAAGGACAAGATGCTTCAAGGACCGCTCAAACGCTGGCTCTTGGCGGCAGGCATTACCAAGAAGATAACCTTTCACTGCACCCGGCATTCATTCGGAAGCCTGCACGTGGAAATGGGTACGGACATGGCTGTCATACAAGCCTATATGGGACACAAGAACATTACCACCACACAGATTTATTCCAAGATGGCGGCACAGCAGATGTGCGAGGTCGTGGACAAGATAACCCTGAAACGCAAGGAGACATAAGGCATCCTCAAAGTCCGGGATATTCATAGGGAGCGGTTATTGCGTGGAGCTTTAACCGCTCCCTATGTTTTTTACCCACCATTCCTTAAAAAGTCCTTAAAGTACGATAATCGGGTACGATTTCGGACATTTGGTGAAAAACATTGAAAAAGAAACCACTAACCAAGGATAATGAGCAATAATTGGAAGAAGACTATTAAATTTGCGAAAACAGCAACAAGTAACAACCGAATAAGACAAGAAACATGGAACCGTCCGTAAAAGACAAACATATCATTTGGGGATTTGTCGGCTTTGCCATCCTCCTAATATCTTCCATAGCGACACTGGTTGTCGCAGATAAATTCAATCAGGACAACTTTGTGCGTCTGATAGTCTTTGTATGCAGCAACCTCCTTGGCTGGCTGCTCTATTTCTCTTTCCAGACAGTCATTTTCGACACATACGAAATCTACCGAATCAAGTTCGGCAAGAAAAAGACACCTGTCGAAATTGCAGAAGTTCGGGAAGACCAGCCCCAAGATGCACACAAGCCTGTACCCCCGGCATCAATGCCGACAGGAGGGGAAGCAGCCCCGGATATAAGACCGACAGAGATTGCCATATCCCCGGAACTTCACGAGAAAAACCGTGCCGACTACGAGGACAGGGAGCAGCGGGAAAATGAAGAGCGCATCGCTATGGTCATGGAATACATCCATTTCATTATGCCCCGAATTGCCGACAAGGAGACCGTGAACCACATCTGTGGTGAGGTCAACAACTGGATGCGGCTTCACAGTTACAAGCCCAAGCCAATAAAAGGACGGCTGACCAAAGACATTTCAAACATTCCGCTCCGGCATTTCGTGTGGAATATCTCCGAGCGTTTCATGTACAAGAAATACTACACGGGGGACAACCGTGCCCGCTTCATCAGCACCCTTTTTCCACGGGAGTTTGCCGATACGGACATAGCGACCATCAAGAACTTCAAGGTAGAGCCGTTAAAGACACTGATTCCCATTGACGAGCCGGAAAACGGCAGACTGGATTTCCATTATCCGGCAGATTATGTACGGAAATAGTATAACCAGCCTTTCCATAACCAATAATCGTAAGTATTCAACAACAGATAACTATCTGTTCTACACCGCTTCCCGAATAATTTTGCCCGTCATTCACGGTTGGGCATCATTATTCGGGAATTATTTTGCAATGACCATTCGTGGAAGTATTCACAGCTGTATCATTCCAGTCCTTTGCGCCAAGCCTTACAAAAGAGGCGACTACGCAAATGGAAAAAACAGTGATTACATTCAACGACCTCCCGGAGGTCGTGGCTCAGCTTCGGGACGAGGTGATGAGCCTGAGAAACCTGCTTACCGAGCAGCGCAGTGTGAACAATGCAAAGGCGGTGGACACCCATGTCCCCATGTCAGTGGAAGAGGCGGCGGAATATCTGGGCATTCCCAAAGGCACGCTCTACATGAAGCTGTCAGAGGGAAGCATTCCCGCCACCAAACCCGGCAAACGATATTGCCTTTACAGGGACGAACTGGACAAATGGCTGGAATCCTCCCGTAAGAATCCCGTACCCCTGTCCGATGAGGAACTGAGCGAATCCTTATCTTCCTCCCACCGCCGCAAACCCGCTCCACGTAATTGGTAAACGTCATGGAAGAGGACAAGAATTATATCAGTCTGATACATGGCGACCTGACGAGGGCGACCCAAGTGCAGCACGGAATGCCGGACAGCATCGGTGTAATGAGTATCAAGACCGCCAACCGGACGATACTTGAAGCATCGCTGTTGCCCACGCCCCGTGCGCTGTGGGACAGTTTCTGGTATGAGGGGGAACTGTCCTGCCTCTTTGCGGATTCCAATGTGGGCAAGTCCATCCTTGCTGTGCAGATAGCCGACCGTATCGCCCGGACGGACAATGTGCTGTATCTGGATTTTGAACTGTCCGAAAAGCAGTTCCAGCTCCGCTATACCAACGAGCATGGGAAGCCCTACACCTTTCCCGAAAGTCTGTACCGGGTTTCGCTTGACTGCAATTCGTTGCTGGAAGCCGATTTCGAGGAAGCCATCATGGGAGGTATCGAACAGATGGCTCTGCAAACCGGGTGCAAGATTTTCATCGTTGACAATCTTACCTATCTGTGCTGCGCTATGGAGAAGGGCGATGCGGCAGGACGGCTGATGATACAGCTCAACAACCTCAAAAAGAAATACGGGTTGTCCGTCCTTGTGCTGGCGCATACGCCAAAACGCTCTTTGGACTGCCCCATCACGTCCAACGACCTTGCCGGCAGCAAACGGCTCTACAATTTCTTTGACAGCGTGTTCGCCATCGGGAAGAGTGCGCAGGATGGAGAGCTTCGCTATGTAAAACAGCTCAAAGTCCGATATGGGACATTCTCCCACGATGCGGACAATGTAATCATCTATGAGATTGAGAAGGTGGACGCTTTCCTGCAATTTGTGTTCAGGGGCTATTCAACGGAAAAAGAACACCTGAAAAAACTTGGCGACAATGAATCCAGCCAGAGGGACTGCCAAATATTACAATTGTCCCGGTCGGGAAAGTCCGTCAGGGAAATAGCCTCACAGGTAAATTGCGGAAAATCCACTGTCAGCCGGATAATCCAGCGCAACAGGAAAGTGGAGGAATCTACTGTTCCAAGTGTCCCGCTGTCCCAACCCGGAGGAAACGGGACGGTGGGACAATATGGGACAGGTGGGACAACGGAGGAAACAAGGCAGACGGAGTTGTTTATCGGTCAGGAAAGAGAGGAGGACAAGCCATGAAACAACCTGTACATATCTGTATGAAGGATAACCGCCTTGTTTATCAGAACGGGAATAGTACAAGCGGGAATCTGATTTCCCAAAGTGTCCCAAGGTGTCCCACTGTCCCGACCCACAGGACGTGGGACAATGGGACAGGACGGTAATAATTTCATTGAAAAATAGAGGAGGCAAGCAATGGGTAATTATACATTACAGAAATATAAAGGAACGGCAACACGGCATACCTGCCCCAGCTGCGGGGACAAGCGTTCTTTCACATACTATGTGGATGAAAGCGGTACGCCCCTGCACCCGTCTGTCGGCAGGTGCAACCATGAAAGTAGCTGCGGGTATCATTACACTCCAAAGGAGTATTTCCATGACCACCCCGAATGCCGTACTGCCAACGGTTTATCTTTTGGCAGGCAGAGGTCAGAACGGAAGTCTGTGCAGATACCACCACAAGCAACCATAGGCTGCATACCGCCAAAGTATGTGGAGAGGTCGCAAAGCGTGCATAGCAATTTTTTCCGCTTCATTTCATCGCTCCTTGGTTCCTATTACGGCAGCAAGGCAAAGGAAGTGTTGAAGAGGTTGCTGGAAGAGTACCGTTTGGGAGCTACCCGTGACGGGGCTGTCATCTTCTGGCAGATAGACCGCACAGGCAGGGTACGCACGGGCAAGGTGATGCAGTACAATCCCAATGACGGACACCGTGTCAAGGACGGACAGGCATCGGCAGTGGACTGGATACACAGCCTGCTTAAAAGGCGGCATGAGCTGGCAGAGGAATGGCAACTGTCCCAATGCTTGTTCGGTGAACACCTGCTGGGCACTTATCCTGACAAGGTCGTGGTCTTGGTGGAATCTGAAAAGAGTGCCGTTATCGGCTCTGCCATCTTCCCCGGCTATGTATGGCTGGCGACAGGCGGCAAGAGCCAGTTGGGAGAGGAAAAGCTCCGTGTGCTGACCGGGCGCACCGTGCTCTTCTTTCCCGATGCGGACGGATATGAGGAATGGAAACAGCGTGCCGAAAACATGACTTTTTGCAAGACGGTCGTGTCCGACATCATTGAGAAGAATGCCACCCCGGCACAGAAAGCGGCACACATAGACATAGCCGACTGGATTGTCTTCCAGATACGGGAAAGCAAAATAAATTGTACAGCCGACCACTTGGTGGAGGCGGAAAGAATCCTCTGCCGGATGATAGAAAAGAATCCCGTCCTGCAAAAGCTGATAGATGATTTTGACCTCGTACTGGTCGGTGCATCCCCAATCGGCAGCAGCGGCGAAAACCCTCCATAACGGAGAAGAATGGAAGCCGTAGGCTGTGGGTAAAAGACAATGGCTTGCCATTGATATAGCCCACTATAACTACACGCTCCGCTTTCGT
>NZ_KV804336.1:43785-103079 GCF_001811315.1 Bacteroides sp. HMSC067B03
GCTTTCGTAGTTGTGGGCTCTCCCGAGGGGATTAAGGCTTTGCCCTAATAACCCACTCAGGGCGTTTCACCCCTGAGAACCCAGAGCAAAGAGTGACCCTCTCTTTGCAATCTTCGCTTATGGGTTGCACCCCTAAGAACCCCGTGCGGTTATGAGCGGACAGCAATAAGTTTAATCAACAACCCAAATCAAATTTTGAGAATATGGCTACAAAAAGCAGCATACACATCAAGCCTTGCAAGACCTCGTCAAGCGAGGCTCATAACCGAAGGACTGCCGAGTATATGCGCAATATCGGCAAGTCCAAAATCTACATCGTGCCCGAACTCACTGCCAATAATGAGCAGTGGATAAATCCCGGCTTCGGCAATCCCGACCTGCAGGCGCACTATGACTACATCAAGCAGATGGTCAAGGAAAAGACAGGTCGTGCCATGCAGGAAAAGGAGCGTGAACGCAAGAGAAAGAACGGAAAGATAATCAAGGTGGCGGGATGCTCGCCAATCCGTGAGGGCGTGTTGCTCATCCGACCGGACACGACACTGGCAGACGTGCACAAGTTTGGCGAGGAATGCCAAAGACGTTGGGGCATCACACCGCTCCAAATCTTCCTGCACAAAGACGAGGGGCATTGGCTGGGCGGACAACCCACCCAAGAAGACAAAGAAAGTTTCAAGGTGGGCGAAAAATGGTTCAAGCCAAATTACCATGCGCATATCGTGTTCGACTGGATGAACCATGACACAGGCAAGAGCCGCAAGCTCAATGACGAGGATATGACCGAAATGCAAAGTCTGGCATCCGACATTCTCCTGATGGAGCGTGGGCAGTCAAAGGCTGTTACAGGCAAGATACATTTAGAGCGAAACGATTTCATCATTGAGAAGCAGAAAGAGGAAATGAAGCGTCTTGACGCTACAAGGCAGTACAGGGAGCATCAGTTGGAAATAGCGAATAAGAAAATGCAGGAAACGGAAACCATAACCAACGCCCTTATCGAAAAGGCAAATGAAAAGGAACGGCAGAGTGAATACCTTGACAGGGCTATCAGCGAGAAACGCTCCAAGCTGAACAGGGAAAAAGGGAGCGAACTTCTGAATGCCGCTGTCGGCTGGGCTACCGGGAAATCGAAAGCCCTGAAAAATGAAATAGAGGATTTGCGCAGCGAAATTTCCACGCACGAGGAAACCATTGAGCGGTTACAGGATAAAATCCAGACCATACAGAGTGACCACCACCGGGAACTGATGAAACTGGAAAGTAGGCATCAATCAGAGTTGAGCCGCAAGGAAGCAGAACATGCACAGGAAACCACAAGGCTTAAAAACCGGATTGCATGGCAAAGCCATATCATCGGCTGCCTCAGTTTCCTGCTGCTAAAAACAAACGACATCTTCCGCAAGGCTGTTCACTGTATTGTTCATTTTGCCCGTGATTATTACAAGCCCCGTTTTGATACGGAACAGGTGTCGGACATCAAAAGTGCCCTTAACCTGTTTGGGGAGGACAGGCAATCACATCGGGCGGCAGGTGATTTCCTGTATTTCACAGCCAAGCAAAAGGGCGGGTTTGACAATCGGGAGCAAATCAAAGCCAGACGGGAAGTAGATAATGTGGTAGAGGGACATTATGACCAACAGCAGAAAAGAGGTTTTTCTATGAGAAGATAATTCTCTTAATTTGTATAATAACTTTTTGCAATAAGAATAGCCTAATAGAGTTTTAGGATTCCATTAGGCTATCTTGTTCTATTTTACGCTAACTTTCGTCATCTGAATCCGCATAAAGTTCGCATTGACGGATAACGGTTTCGAGGGCTGCTTCTTGTTCTTCAGGCGGGTACTTGTACTTTTTGAGCAATCGTTTTACCAGAGAGCGCATCTTGGCACGAGCTGATTCTTTCTGTCGCCAATCAATGGTTTTACTACTGCGTAAGGCTTCAGTCAATTCCTTTGCCATAGCAACAAGTTGGTCGTTTTCATAGAAATCCCGTACAGCTTGCGGTTTTGTCAAGGCATCATAAAAAGCTTGTTCTTCTTCGGTCAGCCCCAATTCAGACGCTTGTTCTGCATTAGCTTTCAACTCTTGTGCCATTTTAAGCAGTTCCTTGATAACTTCCTCGTTGGAAATCAATCCACGCAAATATTCGGCAAGACGGGCATCGAGCATTTCGCTGAATTTCTCGGCTTCAACCATTCTCTTTTTAGCGTGCTTTTTTATATGCTCTTCAAGCAAGCGTTTGAGCAGTTCGAGTGCAAAGTTTTTCTCTTTCATCTCGGCAATTTCTTTCAGGAAATTCTCATCAAAAAGAGAAAATTCAGAGCCTTTGGTATTGAGTATTTCCACCACGCCATCTGCTTTGATTGCGACTTTGAGCAACTGCGTAATACGCTCATCTATGATTTTTCGAGTAATCTGCTTATTCCCGGAAAGACGTGACAGTAATGTCCTTACAGCTTCAAAATATGCCTCTTCAAAACGCTCAGCAGGAGTCAGCAAACTGCGACAAAGTGAAGCCGCTTGCGACAAACGCTTGCTTTCTTCCATAAAGACTTTTTGAGCTTCAGAAGAAACTTTATCTTGAGCAGCAGGTTCTGATGGGACAAGATTATTCTTATCAAGTAACACATTTACACCACCTCTAATGAGGTTGGCTCGTTGCAGATTTGAACAATCAGAAAAAGCAGAATAATCATAGCCGTTCAGACATTCCCGACATCGCTTTAAAGCTGAAACAAACTGCTGATAAGCGGTTGTCTTGATATTTGGGTCTCCGAAGCGTTTTTTGTCGCGTCCTGTATAATCGTGCATGGCTTTTTTCAGAGCTTTGGCAATACCGATATAATCCACCACCAAACCGCCGCTTTTTTCAGGAAATACACGGTTTACCCGAGCGATAGCCTGCATCAGATTATGTCCTTTCATCGGCTTGTAAACATACATTGTTGCAAGCGAGGGCACATCAAATCCCGTGAGCCACATATCCACGACAATAGCGATTTTCAGGGATGAGTTGTTATCCTTAAACTGGCGAGCCAGCTCCTCCTTCCTTGCGCCCGAGCCGATAATATCGTTCCATTCTACGGGGTCTTGGTTTCCTTGCGTCATAACCACAGCGATAATCTCTTTCCACTGTGGACGAAGTTCTATCAGTTTTTTATAGATGTCTATCCCGGTGGCTCGGTCAATCGCTACAATCATGGCTTTTCCTGTAAGCAGGTCGGCACGGTTATTCTCGTAATGGTCTATGATGTCCTTGCATAATGTGTCAATAGTCTGCGGGGCTGAAAGCAGGGCATGAAGCCGTGCATTTTCATCCTTGGAGCGTTTAATGTCCTGCTCCTCCGCCCCCTCTTCAGCAAGTTTGTCATACTCGCTGTCAAGCAATCTGAGTGTGTCATCATCCAAATCCAATTTCAGCAGGCGGCTTTCATAATAGACAGGAACAGTTGCCCCATCTTCCACAGCTTGGGTCATATCGTAAATGTCGATATAGTTGCCGAAAACCTCCCTTGTATCGTTATCGTCTTGTTCGATGGGAGTACCCGTAAAGCCGATAAATGCGGCATGAGGCAAAAGTTTACGCACAATAGCTGCAAAACCGAGTTTCAACTCTCCTGTTTCAGTATCTATTTTTGTTTTGGTGTTTGATTGTGTACGGTGGGCTTCATCACTAATCACAATCACATCAGAACGGTTGGTGATTAATTTTTCACGGTCTTTGAATTTCTGGATATTGGCAAAGATAATACCGTGACTTTTACGCTTTTCAAGCAATTCATATAAATGTTCTCCATCGGTAGCCTTGACAGGCTTTTGACGTAAATAATCGCTGCAAGCTGCAAAGGTACTGTGCAGTTGATCATTCAAGTCAAGACGGTCAGTTAGTACAAGCAGGGTTGCACTCAACAGATTCTTTAAAAGCTGGTGGGCATAGAACACCATCGAAAGACTTTTACCTGAGCCCTGTGTATGCCAAAATACACCGATTTTTCCGTCTTTACGTTGCAGGGCTTGCTTGGTACATTCGAGAGCTTTCTTTACAGCAAAATATTGATGATAGCCTGCAAGAATACGGGCTTTTTTATCCACTCCCATCGTGAGAGTAAAATCAGCAATAATATCAATGAAACGATGTTTGACAAAGATACCATTGAAGAAAGTTTCAAAATCGGCAAATGCCGTGCTTTCATAACTTCCGTCTGTGGTTTTCCACTCCATATATCGGTCGAGTGGTGCAGTAATCGTACCCACCCGAGTGTCTGCCATATCACTTATTACGAGCATTTGACAAGCAGTAAAGAGCTGTGGAACAATACGCATATAGTTTTGCAACTGTTGGTGGGCTTCCTCCGAATTAGTAACTTCACGAGAAGGAGACTTCAATTCAAAGACGGAGATAGGCAAACCGTTGATGAATACCACGATGTCAGCACGTTTGGTAGATTTGCCATTTACTACAGTCCATTGATTAGCTACAACAAAAGAGTTATTGTCTATATGGTCAGGGTTCGTTTCGATTATCTTGATATGGTCGCTGCGTAATGTGCCTTGAGCAGTCTTAAAAGTCACATCCAAACCGTTTTGTATCCAATCGGTAAGAGTAATATTCGCACCAACCAAAGGTAAACTGAATTGTTCGCGTATTTGACGGATGGCTTCATCTACGGCTGCGGCTTTGTCTGTTCCATTGATGACCAACATTGCCTTACGCAATACTCCCGGTATGGTTGCATCAGTAAGTTCCCTACCTGTTTCGGCTTCAAGTTCCGGACCATAATGATATTCATAGCCCATTCCCTTGAACAATGAGATTATTGATTGCTCATATGAATCTTCTGTAAAATGGAACGTATTAGGCATAATAGATTGGAATTAAATTATCATTTATACGGCGGTTCAGTTCAATTTTATCATCGAAGGATGAAAGAATATCAGCAATACATCTCTGCTCTTCAAGTTTTGGCAATAAAATAGGTATTTCAGCCATTAGCTTTGTGTTAATAGAAGGCATTGTTGCACCAACTGCTATACTCTTAATATATTGCTTAACAGACTCTTTGCAGAAATAGTAATATAAAAATAATGGATGGCAATTATTGCCACATCTAACGCGCAAGCATCTACCAGAAAAAAGCCAATCATTTTCAGCCGAAGTTACATATGAGCATCTATCTACAGAGCCAACGCGACTAAATACTATATCCCCCTCTTGTAGCAAATATTTAGAAAGCCTCTTTTTATCATCATCAGAGACCAATGGCAGATTTTGTTTTGAAAATCGCCTATTCCCTAAGTGCTCAACTGTTACTATAGGAGTTCCAGTCGAAACATAGTCTTCATTATGTAATTGACTGCCAAAAGGACCAGTCCGTACCTCTGCAATATCTGATAATTTATATTCTTCCATAAATGAGAATTTAGCAGTTTAAATCATTAATTTTCAGTTCCCCCGACATTAATTTCGGGATAAGTGTATCGCGAAGGCTAATAAGCCTGTCATTTTCTTGTAGTAACTCTGCCATCCGTTTATAATAAGAGGCAAGTACCTCATCCATCATTTTGGATTCACTATCGGATGGTTTTCTTATCTCAAAATCAGGTAATGCTTTCTTGCTAAGATGAAGTACAGTCGTTCCGTTTACATACCCAAGGCTATGCCCCTTAAATAGCTCGTTTTTAAGCATTGCTGCAAGTAAAAACCTATACGGGAATGTTTCTTTGGGTAGGACTTTTACCAAGTCCATTGAGAAAATAATGCTATTATATTTACCGTAAGTAAGCAATAATTCAGCATTACCGATCACATCTGCATTTTGGGTAAGGTCGGTATGCGCAACTAAAATATCGAATAAATTAGCATAATGGCATTCTTTAAGTTTCGCAGAAGGATTAATTTCCTTAAAACCATCAGCTTTAAAGCCTCCATTTCGCCCAAAGTTTTTTATGGTTGCCATGGCTATATTTGAGCAATCGGTCAATTCTTCGCCTGTATATGAATATCCACCAACGAAAGAAGCCACTTCCGACAATGACGTTTCTTCCCAATTAGGATTGGAATTATCCACGAACCACGACTTGAACAACGCTTGTGCCTGCTGCTCTAAATTATCATTTATACGGCGGTTCAACTCGATTTTGCTATCAAGTGAAGAAAGAATTGAAGCTATCTTTTCTTGCGTTTCCAAATCTGGTACTTCAACCTCATAGTTGGAGAATGAACTTTTATTTATAATAGGTACGGCAGTGGAAGTTTTACTAAGATAATTCAATTCCTTACCGACCAATGTCATGAGATAATACACAAAATCAGCATCAAACCGCCGATTGGGGATAATAGAATTAAACTGTTGGTTGGTTATAGTTGGTTCTGATGTCATTACGACCTTACCCAAATCAGTACCAATACAACTTACGCACACAGAGTGCGGAGGGAGCAAACAATTTTTCACTTCGTTCAATCCTTGTTCTGTAAGGGTCTTACCTGTTTTAGGAACGGACTTATAAGATAAGTCATCTGATGGGGTAAGAAAAGGAATATCACCGCCATAGTTTTCAACAATAGATGTTCTGGGAGTTTTCCCAGTAACAACTTTGCCAATATCTGATATGTGTATTTTCTTTAGCTCCATAAATGAGAATTTAGCAGTTAGTTTGACCATCCAATTTATCTTCTATCTCTTTGATTGATGGCATTGTACCTTCAACCTTTTCAGGATAGAGCTTTTCAAGCTCATATTCGGATATTCCGAGAGGCTGGCTGCTTGATTCCAGCGCATATTGAGCCAATGTGTTGTTCTTCTGCTTACAAATAAGCAATCCGATTGTGGGATTGTCTCGTCCCTCTTTGCGAAGTAGATGATTACAAGCGACAACGTAACCACCCAACTGACCTGCGTCAGCAAAATCGAATTCTCCGATTTTTACTTCAACTACGACATAGCAAGATAATCTGAGATTATAGAAAAGCAGGTCTATAAATTTTTCCTTCTCAGCTATTTGCAAGCGATACTCTTTGCCTACATAGGCGAATCCGGTACCAAGTTCCAACAAAAAATTAGTGATATTGGTCAGCAGTGTATCTTTCAGTTTGCGTTCATTGTATTTCCCACGCAAACCAGTGAAAGAGAAATCGTAGGGGTCGCGTGTTAATTCCTGTGCCAAATCGCTATCCACATCTGGAAGTGTATTCTTAAAATTTGTCAGAGCCTTACCACTTCGCTCATACAGATTTGTACCCAACATATTCAGCAATATATCTCTACTCCAACCATTTTCCAATGTTTGGCGTACATAGAACAAAGCCTTACTTGAATCATTGGAACATTTGTCTATGATATAGCGGTGATGCCCCCAAGGTATTGAAAACAAATCGGAGTATAATCTTTCCACAAGTTGTGGAAGATTTTCCTTTTCAGATTCTTCCACAACTTGTGGAAGAATTGCAACCTGTTGGTTATAAAGGGTATAAAATCGCTTTGCGTATCGAATTGAAGTTTCGGACAGTCCTTCAACATCAGGCATTTCATGACGCAAGTCACGGCTTAATGTAGCGTAAAACTTACTGCCATACTTGTTATCTGCTTGTTTCTCCTCAATATCTTTACCAAGCTCCCAATAATAGCGCAGCAGTTCTTTATTCACCTTTATTGCTGCCTTGATTTGGCTACCACGATAACGCTTTACAAGCTCATCAACCCATAAAGAGTAATCCTTATCTAATATGCCGATTGATTTATCCATAATTATTTTTCGGTTTCTATTTCATTAATTTTCAACTCACCTGACATTAGCTTTGGTAAAAGTGTGTCACGCACTTTTGCCTGTTTTGCATTTTCAAGGCTGTTAGAAAGTATCGTTTTGATGAAAGGTAGAACTATTTCGCCAAACTTTTTCACATAAGGGCTTTCATTTGAGTATATGGGCAAACATTCAACATCTTTAGTATTAATTCCGGGAATCGCAGCCTTACCTCCAATTGAATTTAATTGGTTCATAATGTATGGTGTTTGCATATAAAAATAAGCAAACACATTATAGCCACAGTCCATTAAGTCCAAAAGAAAAACGTGTTCATTGATATACATTTCATTGAAAGGGAATCCTTCTCCAAAAATAGTGAAATTTGGAATAAAATACCCCGGCTTGCCCCCGTCTTTGTAAATCAATAGTTCATATCCATTAATTTTTCCTTTTTTTATCGTTTGAGCATATTCTTCGGGGATATATTTTGTCTTAGAGTAATCATAATATCCCAGCCCCTTAATGTTTTCTGCTCCAATGCTCGGAACGCCTATCAATGTAGCTCCACCTTTCGGTCTTTTCCCGCTTTCTATATTATGAGGTATATTTTCAATATATGTTATTGGTAGCTCTTTAGGAGTACTCCCCAATACAGAATTGACAAATTCACCGTCCCTGAACGGCTCGAAATCCACAAACCAAGCCTTGAACAACGCCTGTGCCTGCTGCTCTAAATTATCATTTCCGTGTCTATTTTGGAAAAAAGGTGTGCTTCTACCATATGTCGAACAATACCACATGCTAATTTATAAATTTACGGTGAGAGAGTTTGACATTATTTTGATTAACCATCGCATAGTGCATGGTGGTGTCAATCTTGACATGACCAAGCAAGCGTTGCACTTGCTCCACAGGCATACCTTTGTCTATAGCCATAGTAGCCAAGGTACGGCGGAACTTATGAGGGTGAACACGTACGATTTTTGCCAAACGACCGATTTTGCGCAAACGGGTTTCCACGCCCGAAATCTCAAGCCGTTTATGCGGTTTTGCCAACGAAACAAAAAGTGCTTTGTTCCGGTCTTTACGAGAAGTCAAATATTGTTGCAAATGAATTTTTGCACGGGCGTTGAAGTAAACAATACGTTCCTTGTTGCCTTTGCCGAAAACAATACATTCGCGCTCGGAAAAATTGATGTCTTCACGATTGAGCTTCACCAGTTCACCCACACGCATACCCGTAGAAGCCAACAAATCAATAATGGCAAGGTCGCGAATTTTGGTACAACTATCCCGTAGCTGTTCGATATTCTCATCACTCAACACCTCTTTCACCTGTGTCCCAGTTTTTACCTTGTGTATCCTGCGGACAGGACTTTTGACAATATAGTCTTCTTCTTCAAGCCAAGCGAAGAATGACGAAAATATCCGACGGATATTATCAATGGTCACTTTGCTTGATTTGTTCTTTCTTTGGAATACAGCGAGGTAGGCTCTGATGTCTTCTGTCGTGTAGTCGGTTATCTTCTTAGGCATCTTTTTGAATAGTTGCCGAATGGTAGAACCGTAGTATTTGATTGTCGGAGTAGTGCAACCCTCCACTTGTTTTGCCGACAGAAATATATCAAGCAAACGGTCGTTAGACGCTGCATTTTCGTGCAGGGTCTCGCCATCCTCTGTAATAGTGTATTTGCTTACAACTTGAAGCAACACACTATTAAGGTGAGCTACTTGTTCAAAACTTAATACTTCTGCCATTGCGGTGCTGATTTCCTGAATTAATTTTTCTTTCATATCCTCGTTATTAATGTGAATCTAACGAAGAGTAGAAGTCGTTTCATTTGACGGTAAAACCGATACTTGCCAACCGTTTACGAATTTCATCTTCAAGCGTATGTGATTGGGCAAACAAATCCGAAAGTTCGGAAGTAAGGCGTTCCATCTTTTCTTGGAAAGGTTCTCCGTCTTCCTCCACTTCAGCAATACCGACATAACGTCCGGGAGTAAGAATAAAGTCTTGCTTTTCTATATCTTGAATAGTGGCAATAGCAGAAAAACCTTTTTCAGTTTCAAGCGTCCCGGCACGAAACTGTTCAAAGGTATCTGCTATGCGTGCAATATCATTGCCATGGTCTTCTGTTTCTTCTCCACAAGAAAGTTCACGGTGCGTACGGTCTTTCATATAACCCATGTTACGGGCATCTATAAAAAGCGTTTTGCCCGGTTGTGCCTTCTTCTTTGTCAAGAACCACAGACAACAAGGTATCTGCACATTGTAAAATAATTGCGATGGCATGGCAATAATGCTTTCCACTAAATCGGCTTTGACAATATTTTTACGGATTTCTCCCTCTGTGCCTTGCTGTGATGATAACGAACCGTTAGCAAGAACCAGACCGATACGTCCATTGTCTGCCAAGTGGTATAGCATATGCTGCATCCATGCAAAGTTGGCATTACCCTCCGGTGGTATTCCATATTGCCAGCGTGGGTCATCTCGTAATTGGTCGCCACCCCATTTAGAAATATTGAACGGTGGATTAGCCATTACGAAGTCCGCTTTGAGAAACGGGTGCTTGTCATCGTGGAAAGAATCACCGGAACTATCACCAAAGTTGGCTTCAATACCACAAATGGCAAGGTTCATTTGTGCCAACCTCCACGTGTTGCTGTTGAGTTCCTGCCCATAAACAGATATTTGATTGATATTACCCCGATGTCGTTCGATAAACTTACTACTCTGCACAAACATACCTCCCGAACCACAGGCAGGGTCAAAAATTTTACCCTTGTAAGGTTGGATAACTTCAACTATGGTACGGACAACACAGGAAGGCGTATAGAACTCACCGCCTTTCTTACCTTCTTCGCGGGCAAATTCTCCAAGGAAATACTCATATACACGCCCAAGTACATCGCGAGCTTCAGAACCGGTAAAATGCAGGTTGTTTTCAAATATATCAATTACATTACCCAAGCGGCGTTTATCAAGCTCCGGTCGGGCATAGTTTTTGGGAAGAATACCTTTAAGTTGCTTATTCTCTTTCTCCAATGCTTCCATTGCCACATCCACAACAACTCCAATTTCAGCAGTAAGTGAGGCTTTAACAATTTTGTCCCAACGGGCATCAACAGGAACAAAAAATATGTTATCGCCAATATATTCATCCGGGTCTTCCTCAAAGCCAGCACCCTCTGCAATCAGTTCATCGTGTTTGACTTTGAAGCAGTCGTTGATATATTTTAGAAAAACAAGTCCGAGTACAACACTTTTATACTCGGCAGCATCAAGGTTGCCACGCAATTCGTTTGCGGAATCCCATAACGTCTGCTCGATGGTTTTCTTTGCTACATCTTTTGTTTTTGCTTTTTTTGCCATGGTCGTATATAAAAGCAAAACTCCATCACTATCCCTGCGAGGCAGACCAAAGCCTATAAGACAGCGAAGGAGTTTCGTATGTTATTTATTCTTATTCTTCAGGTCATTAGCGCAGTTGCTTTTTCAGTCACAAAGGTAATGCCTTTTCGTGGATTTTCTTGCATAATCCAGAAATAACTATTATTTGAACCTCACGTTTCATTAACTTAACATCAATGATGTATTCGACAACAGAGACAAATTACCGACTAATATTATCATAATAAGATTACCAAACATTGCCATACATTGCAGTGAAATAACAGAAATCAGCCTTAGCCCTATGTGTGAAAATCATTCTTTTTTGTCAGTTCGCTTCAAATATTCATTAAGAACTTCTCTTGCATAATAATAGCCTCTTTCTTTGAATCTATTCCATGATATAATCAACAGTATCATTGCAATCGGCCAAAACTGCCATTCGTTATAAAAACGAAAAGCACACAGAGTGTCTGCAATCAATATTGTTGTAAGCATTGTTCGTGCCCAAGCATATTGGGCATTAAAAGCTGGAACTCTACAATCCTCACATCCATTGACTTTTCTCATGGCACATCCGAACATTTTCCGTTCAGAGGCATGTTGGTCATTCAATTCTTTTTTCAACGTTGCTATTGCTTTTTCGGCTTCATAGAATTTAACACGCTTACATCCTGTCCAATTTTGTCCATTCACTAATGTAAGCAGTTTATCTGATGGCATACCATTTATTGTTTTGTAATAAAAGCCTTCAAGCAGGCTTCCGATAGCATTAATAAAATATCCAGCTAAATATCCTAATGCCAGATATACAACACCATCTATTTCTATATTTCCGATAAAAAGATAATTAATGGTGGCCACAATAGTTACACCTATTATGGTATTTGATAATAAATCGTAGTATTTTATATCCATAAGTATTTCATCTTTAAACTACTAACGTTCCCGCATAATACCAATCTACAATAGAAAATCCATAAACGGTTCGCGTAATATTTCCTTTTCCTTGTTTAGCTTTTAGGCATGTGGGCTTATTATTAATTTTATTTTTAGTGTAAATATGCACTTCTTTGCCATCATTTTCAAAACGTATATCTCCAGCTGCATTTTGAGTAATAGTCTGCCTTGAATCACCGTAGTCAATATGCTCGGATGGCGCATTACCTATGATGATTAATTTAGGGTTTAATGCCTCTAACAAATCATTAGGAACAGCTCCTGATTTGCGACCATGATGTGGCTGAAACAATATGTCAACTTGTGGAATATTATTTTTGTATTCATCGTAGTATGCTTGTTGCATTTCTGTTTCCAAATCCCCCATCCACATATAAGTAGCACCATTTTCTATGCTATATGTGAAAATTGGGCAAATATTATTTACCTCTTTGCCTTCGGAAACAAGTTTAAGTGCCTGCTTAAATTTTTCGTTTTCTAAATCGGGCCACATGAAATTTATTCCAGAACACCCATTCTCGTCATTTGTTTCATTGAGCCAAGCACGTCTAATGCCACGCTTTATGGCAAAATTTTTATTAGCAAGTAGCCAATGGTAGCGAGTTAAACTATCATCGTTATCATCTGTCGGACGATTATTATCTACCGCGTAAAAATTTGTAATTTCCCAACTATCATCCAAATATTCTATGCCTGCTATATGATCGTTGTCCGGATGTGTTGATATAAAACGACAAACTCTGCCAGCAGACTCATTTTTGATCTCTTTTATAATTTCATCTTTGCGGGCATTATTCCCATCACCATCTTTTAGATAGCAATCAATAACAGTAAAATTTCGGGAACCATGTTTGATATAGAACATATCCCCTCGAATATCTCCCTCTGGGAATGAATAAGACTTTACTATGGACATGCTAATTTAATTTAAAATGTTTATACTTAAAATGGCAAACTATATGCCGAATGTCTTTCTACAATCAAAAACTGACAAAAAGTCAGTGCTTGGCGCATTTTCTTATTTGACATAATGGTGGATGTAGTTCATCATTATGTCCTCCGAAACAACATCACAACTTTTAAAGAAATATAGTACCATTTGTGATGGTTTAAATGAATGAAAAAAGAAGTGGAATTTTGGAACAAGCTGTATCGAGAGAAGGAGAAGGTGTCAGTATTGACACTTTAATGAGTTAAGAATCAATAAAAGCGTTAAATCTTCGTCCTTTAGAATGTACCATTAAAGATTAAGGCCATATTTCTGACTTATTACTTGCAAAATATTGAGTAATAATCGGTTGCAAATACTGGGGATGACATTGTTTGCTCCAAATTGGGACGTACCCAATTATAAACTTTCACGTATGACGGTGGAGCCTGCTTTGAAGATTTCGTATGCATCATATCCCCTCCGCATTTACATCTCATGATGAAGGGAGTTACACCTTTGTCTTTGTATAGAGTTACCTTATAATTATTGCATTTATTACATTCATATAGGTTATATTCTCCCCGGCCATCATAAATTTTAGCATCTTCAATACTTGCAACCATACTATTGTATTGTTGAGCTATATTATTTTTACTCATTTAATCTATATTTTTGATTAAACATTGAATCCGCTTGTTGAAACTGTTTCGTAAAGCGGTTTTCTTTATTATCTGGCAGTGCATCCGGTTGAGGTGAATTCTTTGCCGGATGATTCTCAACTGAATTTCTTGGTGATGCGCATCCCGCTATCAGAGCGAAAAGTACGCAGATTATTAGTATCTTCTTCATTTCTGTTCGGTTTTTGGCTATAAGTTCAATTTCTTTATGCCGACACATGATACACGGGAAACATCCAACACGTGAGAATCCACGATAATACAATGGATTCGGTTTCTGCCCTGCATCCAGTATGCAATCTATAACTTGCTGTGCACTCCATTTGAAGATCGGTCTTAGAACAGAAGCGTCAAATTGGGAACACCATTCTTTGACATCCTTACTTCGGTAGTTTTCAGTTCTTCCTTTCTTATTAGGTTGAAAATACGATTTGAAGTACATACATTCCTCTTCCATTGCCGCACGTGCTGTACTTTCTCCGGCTCTGATACCTTGTATAATAATGCAGCTTTCTTTCAAAGAAAGTACATAATCAATCATTGGCTTCATTTTTAGTTCACTGGTACAAAACCGTGCATTCGTGGAAGGAAATCTTTTCTTGTGAACTGCCAAAGACACAAAATCGTATTTTGATTTGAGAGTTATAAGTCTTACTCCCATTTGCAGACAAACATCATTCACATGTTTATATGTGTCAGGGTGTTCCCAGCCGGTGTCACAAAACACAGCGGTTAAATTCCCCCCCCCATATTGTTTGAAAGCTTGGATCAAACATGCTTGTGAATCCTTACCACCTGAAAAACTTACTAATATTTTCATTTTTATGTCATTTCAATTTTTACATATTCATTTTTATTAATCCCGGCACTACCTTTGGGAGAATACACTAATCGGCCTCCATTATCCAATATCTTTTGTACATCTTTCATAGCTTGGTGTGCTTGGGTATAGTCTTTGTATTCTTGGTGGCCTATTGGGTATTTACAATATCTTCTGCCACCGTCAGGCATGATGCTGATACCGAATACTGTTTCACGAGTTTTTCGGTTGAAATTCTGTTGAGTCCTTACTTTCATTTTTTTTGATACATTTTCCCAGTTTAAGTATAAATACACATTCGTTATCCGGTGCTCCCCAATTGGTGTTACCAACTCCGATGGTTATAGATTCAAGTTCAAAAAGCATTGTCCGTTTGGTGTAGCCAAAACGGAAGCGAACATGAGTGTATTCTTTGGGGTGAAAGCCGTTTCCACGTGTAATACAAGAAAAACAAATACCTTTCTTACAATAGAAACCTGTCTTTTCATAGGAATTGCGACCTCCACATTTTGCTAATCTTCCGATCCAGTATTTCTTGATCTCTCTGTATTCTTCTTTCTTATTTCCGGATTCGATCATTTCATACCATTTTGCTTTTAATGGCAGGTCAAGGATTTTCATATTAACCATAGTCTAAAAGAGTTGCGGATTCTGTTTGTCGTGAAGGATTTTTTGAACACGTTCAATTTCTTCATCTACTTCACGCTCAATTTGTTTACTTATTCGTAAATCTATCTGTCTCTTATTTTTTAAATATTCTTTTTGGCAACGGCGCATTTCCACCACTTTGTCGAAAAATTCTTTTGGAGTCATAGATTTAAAAGGTATGGAAAAGGCCGCTTTGATGCGGCCTCCCCAGTGTGATTACTTTTTTCCAATCAGAAAGTCTTTCCACAATTCTTTGAATTGTTCTCCAAAGTAAATTGCGATTTCACTTGATTTTACAGCAAGGCGAGAGCCGAAAGCCGCATACGAGGCCGACCAATCGAGATTCGAGTACGCAAACGCGAGGCCGCAATACGCACCGGCACCCGCATCACCGCCCCAAAGAACCAGCTGATTACGATCCTCTTCGTCCATTTCATCAATTTCTTTCTGATTATAAAGATAAAACCACGGCGTATAACGGTATTCATCTTTAGTAAATCGTGGAAAATCAGGATCGTTGTTCAATGCACGAGCAATTGTGCATAGTTTGATGTAGGCGAGGTGTGCAATATCAGCCACTTCTTCTTTGTGTCCGTCTTCATCCTCAACAAGTAGGCGAACAATAGGTTTTACACCTATTGCTTCACAAGCATCTTCGTAGGTTTTAATATTGTGATAATCTGTATAATCCGGCTTTTGCTTTCCGAATAGGGCTGTTAGAATACTAATTGCTTTAGGACAGTCGTTTGCTTCACTAAAAGCGGCTGTTACCTTTTCTTGTGTGATTTTAAGTTCTGACATAATGTAAATTATTTATTGTTAATACTATATCCGAATAATGCAAAATCTCCCCGGCACGGATCATCCGGGAAAATTGTTTTCATGTAATTGGTTACTTGTTGAACCATTTTCCAGTCCTCTGTTTTGCGTGTTGTTATCCCAAGCTGGTGTGCCATTTTTGCAACATGTGCATCCAATGGTATGTATAATTCTGTCGGGTGAATAATATTCCAAATACCTAAATCCACCGGCGATTTTCGTACTACCCACCGTAGAAACAGACAAATACGCTTGCATGGAGAATCACGCTCCAATTTTGGAATACCTTTTACGCCACCAAAATCTGTTTGTATTTCACGGATAACATTGTTGTAACCCTCATAAAATACTTCCAAATCATCCCATTCCTGATATATGTTGTACAACCGCTGGCAAATGCAGAAGAAGTCATGGTAGGTGAACATACGGTAGAAGGTATTTGTATTTTCTTTGTATTGTTCCCATACTTTGTTCATAATGAAGGCATAAGGAGAATTACCCATTAGATTATCCAAAATTTCTGCTTGCTGCATTATCAGTTTGCGATTCCCGAAAGCTATCCATGAAGTAAGAAAGGCACTGATTTCTATGTCCTTTTTATCATTGTACTTATGTGGAAAAAATATAGGATCATCTTTTATAAAATCAGGTGTTTCAAATTGTTTCGCCCAGTCAAGTAGTTTGTCTCTTAGTTCTTCCATAATATTCTTCTTTCCATTTTTTGAAAGCGGCTTCTTTATCATTTGATTTCATCCTTTGTATGAATGATTGATGGGATTCCAATAATTCTTTGGCCTCTTCATCTCCATTTTCCGATCTTTCAGTTAGATGTTTGATATATTCTCCGTAGAACATTCCAGTGCTGTTATTATTTTGTTCATGGGCTTCATTAATTGAAAGAGAAGAAACAATTTCATCACGCTGTGCATCGTATTCATTTAACCAGCCGAGAATGATATTACCGTCCAGTCTATCGTAAATCTTACCGGAAGCCATAGCATTACGGAAACACAATTTGATTTCCTCCAATTTGAGATAATAGAATCTGTCTATTATTAGATCAGCGGTAAGTGCCACTTGAACATCATTCATCGTTTTTCCAACATTGAAAAAAGACACAAGCTCGTTAATCGCAATTACCAGTATGGCTCTTGCGCCAGCCAATGTGATTTCTTTTCTTATAACGGAGAGTGGTAGGTTAGGAGTGTTGAGAACAGCTTCTTTAATCGAACTTACGTGCAATCCCTTGTAATACTCCGCTTGCAAGGTCAGCAAGTCTTTCAACGCTTTCTTTTCGGTTGCCGGGAGATTGCTGTTGACTTGAATTAAGTTGTTTCCCATACTTGTTAAAATCATTATTAGACCATCTGACTAAACGTTTGGAAACTTCAAATGTACGTTCCTTCTCAAAGCGCATTTTCCGTCCTCCGCATTCAGTCCAATACTCGAAAAAGTCCTTCAACATATCATCAGGATATTTCCCTCTATACATGAGGACTTCACTTCTGAATTTGTCTTTCCTTGCAGAAAGAGAATCCTTATTCATATTCATCTTATGGCCTAATCCGGCCATGAATGCTTGTTCCAATGTTGCATCAGGATGATCCCGACACCACTGGGTTGCTAATTCTTCTGATTTCATTTGATTTATAATTTAGATAACCAATATTTCCATATTCGTGAGGCTACGTGCGCCATCATAACGGGTGGTACACTCATTCCACAGATATAATGTGGGGATTGGTTGAGGAAATGATAATCTTGTGGAAATGTGGATATATTACATACTTCTGACCGTGATAAATATATAGGCTGCTTAAAAGGAATAATTGAGTCTGCATGAGTTGTTAGGGTGTAGCTTACTTTGTTCTCATATAGATATTGTTGATTAAAAAAGCCTCGTTTTCCAGTTTGTTTCTTATAGGCCTCTGCCAAAGCAATATCTCCTGCCACTCTCTGCTCAAATAACTTTCTCATTTTTACACCAATAGGCTTTCCCTTGTAATCCGCATATTCCCCATAATATATTTCCGATTCATTAAATTCCATGTCGATGTATGGCTCAACATTGAAGAGGTCTGAAACTTTTAGGAAATGGACTCCCAAATCATGCCTGATACATATAAAGAATACACGTTCTCTTTTTTGAGGTACTCCCATTTTAGAAGCATCAAGAAGAAAATGCTGACAATAATAACCAGCTTCCTCAAAGTCTTTGTATATACGTCTGACATAATCAATCGCATTCCCTAAAAGAAGTCCTTTCACATTTTCAGCAATAACGACTTTAGGTTTTAAGCGTTTGGCAAGTGCAATAAAATCAAAAAAGAGCGTGTCTAAAACTTGTGTCTTTTGACCTTCCTTGAATTTCTTTTCTTTACCCCACGCATCTTCACGTAATCCCGACATGCTAAATGTACTGCAAGGTGGTGATCCGTCCAATATATCTAAATGGTACAGTTCCTCGGGAAGATTATTCCTTTTCACTAAATCACGAATATCTTCCAAATAACTATACTGGGGATGATGGTTTGTTTCATAGCATTTCATCATTCGTGGATCAATCTCATTACAGCCAATAACATCGTAACCTGCTATTTTGTAACCCATAGTAGAGCCACCGCCACATGCAAAACAAGAAAATACCTTTCCTTTATCTTTAGTAAAAACAGCATCTTCTAAAGACCAGCGATAAGGATAGAGATGTTGTGTATGGGGGGGTAATTACATCTTTCATCATTCCACCTCCCATAATTCAGCTACTCTTTTGAACTCTTCATCAGCCGGAACCGGGCAATCTTTGATCCATTGCATATCTTTTACTTTCCATAACGAAAGGTCTGTGTTGTCAGGAATATGCTTTTTAATATCAGGAAAAAGATTGAGCCGAAGAGATTTACTTTCCATAAGTTCATCTTTGTAATCCAACAAAAAATTATTGGCCTCCAATAAACTATGAACATCATTAACAGAATGTGGAGTGTAAACAACTCCATCGAAGTATCTGATATAATTGGGGAGCATATCAGCCAGTGCCGTATATAGAAATAATTTTCCTTTATTGCCATAGGCCAATTTTTGAACGGTTTTGATACTTTCAGCCAAATTTGCCAGTTTTTCAGGAAACAAAAGTGGTTCTCCACCAGTTATCATGATCTCTTTGTAATTAAAGTGCTCAACAACTGGTAATTTTGAAAAATCCCATGAGTTGTTGCAACACATAGGACATTTGTTCGGACATTTGGTTGTAACCAATAGACGTAACTTTTCCATTTATAATGATATTGTTTGGGTGTATTTCAATTCTCCGGTATATCCACGTGCTTTCAATTCTGCGATAAGTTCCCGTGGAGAAAATTTTGCCAATTCAGGATTGGAATATATTTTCTTCAAATTCCCCCCCCCTCCCGGAGTTTTCTTACGGTTTCTGGCATAAACATTACCGCACTCTTTACAATATGTCTGCAATCCATCTTCGGTTGAAGCATTTTTCCAAAACTCACTGACCGGAAGTTCCCGGCCACATTTGCTACATTTTTTTAATTTTTCCATTATTCCTTTTCTTTAATTCTACCATATTCACATATTAGTAAAGCATCCGAAGTTGCCAATGTAACTTTTGCATACGGGAACAGCTGTTGGGCTTTCTTCTTTAAGATGTTTTTCCATTCTGTCTTACCCAATTTGTCTGTATTTCGTAATCCTATAGTTTTTTGCCAAGTTTGTGGAGATACTGTTACTGTCGGAATCCCACAAGCTATCAATCCCATAGTCAGCTGTCCGTAACCTTCTCCAAAAACAAAAGAGGCAGAAGCACTTTGTCCGGTCATGCCATTCACTCGTTCCAAATAACAAACGCTATTTTCTTTGTATATGGAGAGAAAATCTAATAAGTCTTTGGGAGTTGGTGGCATTTTGATACACTCCAATAATTTGTTATTCTCGGTGTCGTACACTACAATACCACCGTTTTTGCCAACATCTATACCTATGATCCTTCGTTTCATAAATTATACTTTTTTGTTTATAAATCTTTTGAGCTTAATTACATCTTTCTTTCCAAGCCTTAGTGCTTCACTGGTCTTGATGTCAGAAGGTGAAGCTTTACAATTCTCGGTTATCCTTTCAAAATGTCGGATAAAGGATTTTAGGAAATAGTCGGGAATTTCAACTTTCATAATGATTGATTTATGAGAATAAGCCCGGACTCGAACCGGGAACTGTTGCAATCAGGATTTTCGTTTCTGCTTCCGTTTGTACGTATGTCAAGTGTTAATAGCATGATTACCTGACTCGTGATGCTATTCGTGCATTTTTACCACAGAAACTAAGCGTCTTCCAATTCCGCCACTTATTCGTTTGCCTCCACAATAGAGGCATTCTTATATGAACAAAAAGACTCTTTGTAGTATCTACCGCCGTGGAGCGTATGCAGCGTACTCGGCTCGACTTGCAAAGAGAAGAAAAAAGGTGAGGCATGATAGTTCCCGGATAGGCGGCCAAGCCACACCGGGAGAAGCTGATTATTAATCGGGTTAATGATTATTGTTTTAAGAATTTAGCAAAAGTCTTGATTGAGCTTTCATTATTACTTTTTAAAGAGGCCAATTCTGTATTTTTAGAAGTTAGCGTAGAAATAACAGATTTATTCTTTTCGATTTCTGTATCAATATCACTATTAAGTGTTTCCAAATCGGCTTTTGCTTGTGCAAATTGAGACAATATTGTATCTCTTCTTTGTTGAAATGTCGGCATACTATTTTGTTATTTTTAGAAATTCAGGAGCAATACCATACAAAGGGCTTGTTCCATCCCATTTGTCAATGAACTGTTTATATAATATTTCTTTTGTCAGACCTCTTGACTGAATTAGAGCCTGCTCGGTTTTTAACTGTTCCAGTTCATTGCGCTTCTTCTGTTCCTCAATTTGTTGATCCAACACGGAGATATTGGTATTCACTTCATTTCTACTATCAATTTTTTCGCGAACTTTATCGGAGAACTCCAACTGGGCAGAGAATGTGAGTAATTGCAGACCTCTTTTTTCAAACTCTTTGTCAACTATCTGTTCCAATCGTTTCTCAAACACTAATGAACCTCCATCAGCCATTAAACTGTCAGTCTTATGTTTCCGACTTTCCTCTTTTATCAAATCATATATACGTGGCTCCAAAATGTTATCTTCTAACGAAGACATGAAATCACTTCCACGGCCAATATGCTTGTTGTCAAAGACAACATCAATGGCACGGTTCTTGATAACTTTATAGCTATATGTGGGACGTGCCTTGAACTCTGTATTATCGGCTGCTTTCAGTGTGACAGCTTCGGCAAATTCTCCACGCTGATCGAATAGCGGAACTTGAAAAAGCTCTGTGCCTAATTCCCATGTAGATACCTTACCGGAAACGATTTTAAAATCTTCTTTCCCTTGTTTGCCGTAGTTCTCCATAAGGACACCGGCATAATTGGGAGCAACTCTTTCGCATGAAGCAAACAAAACAACGGCAAATAATGCCACAATCAAAAAATCAATCTTTCTTTTCATTTTCTACTTTTTTAATGATATTATAAACTATAAATGCTACAGTCAGCATGATTATTGAAATTCCAAGCCACGCATTTATGTGATTGAATACGCGGTTGCCAATGAAGAAAGCCGATACGACAAGTACCGGCTTCCAGTATTTCTTTACAGACTTCATTGTTATTGTTCGATAATGGCAATATCCGGTGCCAATTTACGAATTAACAACAATTGCTCGTCAATGGCCTTATTACGCTCTTCTTCCACTATTACTTCTGCACCGGGAGAGCAAAGGGATAATCGAATGTTACGCCCATCCACATCTGCAATGATTTCCACTTCAATTTCTTCTGCCGGGCGACCTTTGAAAATCGGAACAATAAGATTGAATGAGGCCGGAAGATTGGAGTTGACAACTTGGCTGTAATTGTCAGTGCGACTACCGTTGTCTTGTCGGGAGTTTTCCACTTTTGAGTCAATGCTGGCTTTGAAGTTCTTCAAGACTGTTACCAGTTCCATGTTGTATTGTGCATCCTTGAAGAAGGCACGATTCATTTTGAAGAACTTTGAAAGCTGCACCGGTTCCCATGTCTTGCTTGTGTTAATACCAAATTCAAGAAACTTGGGATAGTATTTCAACTCACCTCTTACAGTAGCTTTATTCCTACTGTCAGTTTCATTGGTGACAAGTTTAAGTGTCATTTTCTCCCGATCAACAAGAATATAGCAACGTTTCTGATTGATCTGCTCTTTTTCAGAGATTCTTTTCAAGAGAAATTCATGAACACTTCCAATTGTTCCGGCTAATTCTACCTTATCAGGCTCCAGTACCGGTAACTCATTTTCTTCGTGAAGTTCAATAACTCTAAGGGTTGCTTCGGTCATACCCGGAGCAAAGTTCACTTGCATCTTTTCGTTTCCCATGCTGTTCTACAAATTTTTAGTTCTGTTTTTAAATGATTTGGCAGGTTTGAAATGTGGAGTATAATGCTCCGCTATGACAATAGTCTCGTTTTTGTGTATGTTACGAGCAACTTTTCGTTTATAGTGTTTGGGTGACAGTGTGCCAAAACCTCTGATATAAAGAGTCTTTCCATTAGCTACTGCATCCACGGTCTCTTTCAGTGCTGCCTCTATGACAGTTCGGACTTCACAAATAGCGATACCGGTTGATTCGGCTACTTGCTTGATAAGTTCTTCTTTCCTCATAGCTTATCCCTCCGTACCAGTAGATTCCATGTCCTCGAAGACTGTTTTCTGCATCTCTTGTGCTTCCATCGGACGTTCTTTAACCAAGTCACCATTACCATTGTAATATCCGGTAGTACGGGTGCTACGTTCCATGAACTTAAAGCATTCATCCGTAATTTCCTCATAACCACGCTTTATATCGGTAAGCAACGTTTTTTTACGCTCTTTTTTAGGTTTCATCTTGTCTTTGTATGCCTGCATGAAAGCTTTCTTTTCTTCTTCCAGTGCGGCCATATCAAGATCAATATTTGCCAACTCCGTTTTCCGTTCACCCATTTCTTCCTCACTGAAAGGAGAGGTATAGGTGATTCTTTCAACTGCTGCGCAATTGTCTTCCAACATTTGTCTGCGAAGCAATGGATTCTTGTCTTTAAATAGTTCTTTATCCATATCATAACGGTTTTAAGCCATATCGGGCAGAACCGACAAATGGCTGTGGGTTAGTCCTTATGTTTGCTTTGTGTATATCATCTGTACGATGATTGAATAATCGGGGTAATCCCGTTATTTTGTCATATACAACCAGTTCAGACGATACATAACAAATAAAGCCTTTCAGTCGCTCTTTCAACCATGCGTTCTGATAGGCTCTGCGTTCACGATACTCTTGGTAGCTCATTCCTTTGGGACGAGCTGTGAGAAGGGGAGTGTAATTTCTCGCCCCCCCCGATTTAGATTTACTCTTTCCCATCAATCAAATTTTTATATTGTTTTTCTGAAACGAACTTGTCGCAGTTCTTATACCAAGTGCCATCATTTATTTTGTATGGGTTGCTCGTTTCATCCACTTCATTCATAATACCGACTACCGCATTTTCTTTGTTGTTATCATCCCATACGATAACAACATCGCCGACAGTCGGGATATATTCAGGCTGTAACTTCTCAAAATTGAAGGAGTAATGTTTTTCTTCCTTCATGGCGGCAAGCATCTTTGCCTTTTCCTCTTCTGTAGCTTTACGGAATCCCTTCATGCCTCCGATACCAGCTTCGGGTGTGAGTTTTACAAAAACTCTGTCACCTTCATCGTTGGAAGGAACATAAGCGACAAGGCCGAAAGGTACTTTTATTGCTGGTAAAAAAGGAAGCGGCCTTTCTTCTCTAATTTCAGAGAGAATCATCATGCTGCCCCCTCCGCGATTTGGATTGATAATTACGTCACCGGGGATGAATGTCTCACCTTCAAACTCAAATTTACCCCCCCCCATAACTTTTTGGGTAGATTGCATACTTTCTTCTTTCACGATTTTTACCATGTGTCCTTCGGGCACTTCAACTGTTACTGTTCTCATTTTAATTTGATTTTAAACTGGTTATTGTATTCTATGTATTTTTTCGGGCAGGTTGTTTCTATAATTCCGTTCATTGTAGGAATACGAAACAACTTGCCGGATTTATGAAGCTCTTTTTCAAGCTGTTTTGCTTTATGTAAAGCAGCCAAAGAACGTGTTTCATTTTCGATCAGTTCTTTAGCCGCTGTGATACTGTTACTAATTTTTTCACATGAATCCATTACTTGACTTCTTCTGCGTATGGAGTATCGTCTTCCTCAAAATCGTCCGGTTTCTGACCTTGTGCCTTTTTCCAGTCTTCAAACATTTCATCATCCAACTGGCTCTCTGTTTCAAGAACTTTAATCATGGAATCTGAAATGCCGGTTTTGGGCAGGAATTTGAAAGCCCAGTTCACGATTGTTTTTCGAGCCATTTCTTCAAAGTCTGTGTCCCACGGGGATTGCTTGCCTTTCTTGACAGCCTCACTACGACTTTTTATTTCTTCAATACGTGCTTTGGGCATTGCATCGAATTTTACAACACCGGAAATCAAGACTGCAAAATAGTAGCCTCCAAGAAGATCACCACGTTCTCCGAATACATTGGGTTTGTGGATGATAGTGCCACCGGTACCTTTTGTCATGCTGAACTCGTCATTAGCATAAACCAAATCAGAATAAATATCTTTTACAACACCGGTGCGGATCAAAATATCAACTTTACCCATGTATGAAGCTTGGAACTTCACTTTGCCTTTGTACGGTACAAGATACCCCAACCTTAGTTCAGGATTGAGCGTCAGACCGGTAAGAGAAACGTTTTTGATTGCTTCGACAAGATGATCGGGATATTGCCGGGCACAGTCAATCAAATAAGGATTATTCAACATTGCCTGCATAGCGAAATTGACTTCACGGGCAAATTGCTGTTCTGTGCCACCAGCTGCTATAAATGCCTTTTTAGGGGAGATAAAACAGCTTTCCAATCCTTTCAGTTGTACTGGAAAGGCTGGTGGGGCAGAAGGAACGGGCGGTTGTGGTGTGGAAGGTGTTGGGGAGACCGGTTCTGTTTTTGTTGGTGAAGGAGCATTGTGTTGTTCCATTCCCAAGTTCCCTTGTTGGGGGGATTGATTCTCTGTTTTACTCATTGTTCTTGATTATTATAAAAGTTAAACATCTTGTTCTTTTCAAATGCAGGTGTGTCTGGTATCATTATTCTTCGTCCTTTGAATCCCGGCTGAATAAATATCTGTGCACCGTCAAAATCATTGTTTTGTGTACAGTAAACATGCTGGTCTAACAATTTCTTGAATGCCAATGCGCTTGCCCCCATTTTCACAATTCCGTCTTCCAAATGGAAAGCCCAGTTAGCTGCACTGACAAATACTGCGTCATAGGGAGCTGTCTTTTGTTGCATAACCCAGTAGAACTCCTTCCATACTCCAGTACGTTCATGTTCAAAAAACTGGTAGAAGGCTGCCGAAATACCGTAATGAAATTTGGCGATAGTCCGGTTAACTGTTTCTTCATGAAGATCATCAACCGCCAATGTTTTCCAGTCAACAATTTTTTTGGCCGTTTCCACATCAGGGCGATATTTGAACTTGCATCCTTCGTATTCAACGAAATGGCTAACTTCGGCTTTTCCCCATTTTAATATCTGCCTAATCTGTTTGGAGGTGTCCCGGCAATTATTAAGAAGCTCATAAACCATTGTTTCAACCAATTGTATATCGGTTGTGCTTGTCAATGTTTTACCGGGATTTGATTCTTTGGCCTCTATTAGTGCAATCTGATATTTTTGGGTGTCTCGTCCATACGGACAGCCAGTTTTAGGATTTATAGGTGGCTCAAATACAAGAAGATTGTTTCTCCATTTGTCAAGTGTTCCAGTATTAACAAGACTTTCCATTGCATCATGGTACAGCGAGCCTTTTTCAGAAGCTTCAATACTGATCTCGAACATTTCAGGGTGCAATGCCTTGTATCGGGCAAACTTTGGGGACACCATATAATCTTTAATCTGCGTACTACTTAGGAAATCTTTGAATCTTTCTCCACGGTGGTATTCTTCATTTGGCAGATTGTAAATTGTATCTTCTATATTACTCATATAATGAATTTGGAGTTTTACAAAAAACTCCCTACTTTCGCAAGCAAGGAGCCAATAACTAACTAAAAAACTTATTCATCACTTGTAGATAGTAATTCTTTGTAATTCTGTAATATGTATTCTTTTTCTTTATCTGTAAAAGAATAGGCTTTAGCCATAAATTTCATTGCCATATCCTCATTGTGATCGGAAAGGGGATAATAGCCAGTAGCGAATTTGTAAGTAAGCCTATTCAATCGCTCATACTTAACTTTGACCTCTTTAACCCGTCCGCTTATTTCCGAGATAATACCGGACGCTTCTTGCATCTTTTCGTCATATTCTTTTTGGTCTTTCGCTGCTTGTTCTTTCATAACCTTGTTCTGTGCGGCAAAGTTTGAAATCTTTTCGTATAGTTCACTTGAATATACAAAGCCACAGTTAACCTCAAAGTCTGGCTTGATAGAGTAATTGTATTTATCTTTCTTGACGAGATATTTGTAGTCGCTTCCGAGTTTGTTCCAATCGTATTCAACTTTGCGAAGGGTTTTCGCATTACGTAATACTTCTGCTACCGCATTCGCTTCTTCCATGTCTGTAAAAGCGTAACCTTCAAAGAATGGGATCGTGAACACTTTCAAATCAGCAGGTTCAATCTCAAACAATTCGGGAACCTCCGGCTTATCCATAATTTTGATACCTTCCTCCATCATGCGGAGTTTAATCAATTTCTGTACATCTTCCTCCGTTAACGCAAGAATCTCTTGCTCGGTCATTTCTGTAATTCCTTTCATACTTTTAGCATTTAAAATGTGTTCCCGTCCGCGTTCCGATGGATTGTTGGCCGTAGCTTTTTAGCGGTGACCGCTTCTTGCGAAGCACGGGTATATATATCATTTAAAGTATCTATTCAGTTAAGAATGTATTTATAAACGCCCTACGTTTACTTTGTCATAATATAAGTTGTTTTTGATAACTTAGTGATTCGTGTGCTGCATCTTCTTATTGGCAGTCCGTATTCACACTCTTTTCACTAATCCGCTTTGGCTACTTTGTCGGTCTATTTCGCCCTTTAGATAAGCAGTAAACCTTGTTTTAAGTCTTTATTTGTTCAGACTATACAATATGTCAAAGAACGTTTTGTTAGTTCCCGGAAAGACGGCCAAATCCGTCCGGGATTATTTTCTTTCCATGAATTTTCTCAAAGCTGATTTGGTAAAAATGAGACTCTTGCCATTTTTGGTGTGAGGAATATCATGTATTCGATTGTATAAGGTTTGCAACTTCCATCCAAGAAATACAGCTGCTTGTTTGGCATTCAAATACTCTTCGGTTTCAACAGTCGCCATTTCAGTTACAGCCTTTCTCACATCATTGCGAATAAACTTGTGCAGTTCTTCTGCAATCATTCTGGCATCTGAACGGTTCATTTCTTTATCGCTTCGATGGTTATCTGATTTTTATCTTTGTCGATGGATGTTGAATATCTTTCAACGTCTTCACGGGGATCAGTAAAAGCTAATTGATAGGCGTAGCTTCTTGCATTGACGCAATCCTTGTAAGAATCCAGCTGCATTACTTTGGAAGAACCAGCTTTAATACTTAGAATATCTTTCTTTGTTACTTTCATATTATTTTCTATTTTATACTTAAATTTTCCACAAAAAAATTTGCATAAAAGAAAGCTAACAACTACATTTGCCAATGAGATATGTAGTAAGTGGCTTTTGAAGTCGCCAGCTTTCTTGTTGTTCAAACTTACACTCTTTGTTTGTTTGACGTTGCAAATATACTTTATATTTTCAGAAGTACAATAAAATACTTCATAAAATTTGTAGTATATCGTATGTTATAAAACATGTTTTAATATAAGTTGCTGGTTTATAAAATGTTATACAAGTGAGGCTTGCGTAAAAAGAAAGCTTTCTGAAAAAAAAGTAATGTCGTTCTATTAGTATTGTAATAATTGAAGAAGTAAAAGACGATCTCATTCGGTAAGGTGCTGGATTGCTGCATAGTTAGCCCTTAGACGGTTTCCCGTTTTTGCTATATGCAGCATAAGAAATGTCTCGTTCGTATAAGTACGCCGTTCTTAGCTGGCCGGGCATTAACAAGTTACCCGACTTCCCGGATTTTTCGCTTACTTGTAGCTGTGCAGGCATCCCGGTTTCGTTTGCCTCTCAATATCGCACGCCTTTCGCAGTATTGAGTTGTAAGAGTGTAACCCTCTGTCTCTCCGCTATGCGGCCTACCGCCGATTACACAATGTGGAGAAAAAGAAAATCCGCAAATAGGTAGCAGCTATTTACGGATTTCTATATATAAACTCCAAATAGGATGTTTAATCAATTTATGTGGTAATACTGCTACTATTACGGATGCAAATATACTACTTAATTTGTGAAGTATGCAAGAAGTTGACGATAAAAAATTGAGTGATCTCTCAAAAAGGTTTTTGCAAGCAATTTCATATTGTGGTTTGAGTGGGTATAAATTGAAGAAAGACAATATTATATCCAGTGAATCAACTCTTACCAGTATAAAAAAAGGGATTCAGTTACCAAGTAAAAAAACAATTGATGCTTTTTGTGAGAAGTATGATGTGAGCAGAGCATGGCTATATACTGGAGAAGGTTTGTTTGCAAAGACTCCATCAGGACAGATAGAACCTTCGGAGAAGGATATTAGGGATGCTCTGAAAAATGCGAGAATGCAATCAGACTCTACGATTAGTAAAGTAGCTCCTTATCTTCAAGATATTCTTGTAAAAGTAAAATATGTTCCGATAGATGCTGCGGCTTCATTTGTCGAAAGCTTATATAACACAGCTTATGAAATTGATTCTTATGGTGTCATGCCGGAAGAAGGTGAAGTGCTTGATGATTCTTATATGGTCTTTCAAGTACGTGGTGACAGCATGGAGCCAACTATACCGGACGGAGCTAAAATTCTTGCTCGCAAAATAGAAGAAGGTTTGTGGGAAAGCGCGTCAGGAGTTGTGAGTATTGTGTATGGGAAAACACTTTCAGTCAAGCGGATATTGAAAAACAGTCTTTTCTTGGATAATGTGCTGACTTTAAAGGCTGATAACCCCAAGCATGGCCAGTTAGATGTCGAGAGAAGAGAAATAAGGGGGATGTGGCAAGCATTACGCATAATAAGTCAAAAGATTATTTGATATGGAAGAAAGGGCTATTGACAGATTACGAAAATTTGCAAGGTATGCACGTGATAAGGGAGTTGTCAAAGGTGAGAACTCGTTTGAGGCTTATTGTGAATTATCAAATAGATACATTTATAATTCCATAAGGAACGGGAAGGGGGCTATTGGAACTGATATAATAGCTCGTATTGTGGATAAGTTCCCGGAATTGAATGTGAAGTGGCTTTGTACTGGCAAAGGGAATATGATTGAGACGGATATTGATGCGAATGTCAACTACAAAGCAGCTTATGAAGGTGCGATGATGCAGATAGAAGCACTGCATAAAATTATAGAAGAAAATAAGCGGAGATGATATAAATATGATACCATTAATATATTTTTAATAAGTATTTTATTGATTATCAGTGTAATAGCAAAATGTGTTAGTCCCGTACGCACCGCGAAAGCAAATAGTAAAGCTCTGAAATTCAAGGATTTCAGAGCTTTTTCTTTTTCCCCGCTTAGGCAAAAAATAGCGGTTTAAAGCAGTTCTCACGTGGCTTATTCGTGGGACTTTTTGAAAACTGTTTTTGCTCCCACGAATTGACGCTTTTGTCTTTGATTGTCAGCTTTTTGCGTAGCTGGTTTTTGAGTGTAGCAAACTAATTTTGTACCACTTAAAAAACAAAGAATTATGGGAGCAGTGAAAAGAAACACACTAAGCGTATTGTTCATTATCAAGAAAGCGAAACTTTTGAAAAACGGTGAAGCTCCTATTTGTATGCGCATCACCGTAAACAAACGAGTAGTCGAAGTTATGATTAAACGGAGCATTCCCGTAGATTTATGGAATCAGAAAAAGGAATGTTCCAAAGGAAAAGACCGTGTAGCTACAGAACTGAACCACTATATCAATACGATTCGTGCCAAAGTATTGCAGATACACCGTGAACTGGAAATAGACAACAAACCGATAACAGCCGATACAATAAAGGATTGTTTCTACGGACGGGACAAGGTGCAGCGCAGCTTGCTAGAAGTGTATGCGGAGCATAACGAGAAATGCCGTGCCCTGATTGGTAAGGAATATACGGAAAGCACAGTTACCAAGTTTGATACTTCCATAAACCGCTTGAAAGAATATATCCGTAGTTGTTACCACCGTGATGATATAATGCTGGCAGAACTGGACGGGCAATTTATCCGTGATTTTGATTTTTGGCTGAAAACGGATAAGCATTGCCAAAACAATTCCGCATTGAAGCATTTGAAGAACTTGAAAAAAGTTGTTCGTATTGCTTTGGCTAACGACTGGATAAAGAAAGACCCGTTTTACGGCATCCACTTCAAGCAGGAAGAAGTTAATGTAGAGTTCCTTTCACGTGAAGAATTGGATGTTTTGATGAACAAAGGATTTACTATCAAACGTTTGGAGCAGGTAAGGGATATTTTTGTCTTTTGCTGTTTTACCGCACTTGCTTTTGTCGATGTGCAGCAGTTAAGCCGTGAGCACTTGATAAAAGACAATAACGGTACTTTATGGATACGCAAGGCAAGACAGAAAACTAATCAAATGTGCAATATTCCTGTTTTATCTATTCCTCAAAGGATATTAAGGAAATATGAAGATAATGCAGAGTGCATAAAGAAAGGTGTGCTTTTGCCTGTAATTAGTAATCAGCGCATGAATGCCTATCTAAAGGAAATCGCTGATTTGTGCAGCATTACCAAACGCCTAACTACTCATGTTGCAAGACATACTGCGGCTACAGTTGTTTTTCTCGCTAATGATGTATCAATGGAAAATGTATCTAAGATTTTGGGACATTCCAATATCAGAATGACACAGCATTATGCAAAGGTTTTAGATAGCTCCATTATGCGTGATATGGTGAATGTGAAAAAGAATTTTTCAATAAGCTGAATTTTATTGCTTTTTTGATAAATAATTTCTATTTTCGTCTCAAAATAAGTAAAAAATGGATATACAGAATATTATAAATATAATAGCAATTGTTTTATCACCCATTATAGCAGTTCTTATAACAAGGTATTTATCAATCAGAACTGATAAGAAAAAAGATAAAATGGAAATTTTTAAGATATTAATGGCAACACGTTATAATAGGTGTACAATAGAATATGTTCGTGCGCTTAATTCTATTGATGTTGTTTTTTATGATAGTAAGAAAGTGCGAAAAGCATGGAGTGACTATTATTCTGTATTGCAACATCCTACTCCAAATTCCAATTTGATTTTTGATAAAGAGTTGTTATTAATAGAAGCAATGGCGCAAGATTTACATTATACAAACATAAAATGGGAAAATGTAAAGTCATTCTATTTCCCTCAATGGCTAAGCATTCAATATCAACAAGAAGCTAATTTTAAAAATGCCCAATTAACAATTACATCTTCTATATCACAATCATTGAGTGAAAGTGGCATGAAAAATGACAATAAGCAAGAGAAGAAGTTTGAGTAAATACAGACTGATTAGCGAAGATTCTTCCAAAGCTGAATAAAACATTAACAAAGGTAAGCTTCGTATTCCGTCCGTTCAAGCCCAAGCCCTACGGGTTTGAAAGAAAATCTCCACGCCTGCGCTACGCTCCGGGTAGTATTTTCTTCCAAAGGCTTGCACAGACGGAATACTACACTGATAGAGTTAATGTTCTTAGTCAGTTTCGGAAAAAATGTGTTTTTTAGGACGGTGGGTTATTCCTGCCGTTCCTTGTTGTAGTAGGTCTGCAAAAGCCGTTCTATATCGCTTTGACGGTAGATTATTTTGCCTTTTATCTGAATGTAAGGGATAACGCCCGTATCTCGCCATTCTTGCAGCGTGCGGATGCTTACTTTCAGATATTTGGCTGCTTCCCGGTTGCTTAGAAACTTCTCGCCGTTCAAATGCGGTCTGCTCTCCTTTGCCAGTCGGCTGATACCGTCTAACATTCTATCCATAGATTGAAAGAACTCTTTTATCATTTCACTGTTGCTGTTTATTAGTTCCATATTGATTTATAGTTAGCTTGAATGATTAGTATATACATTTTCAATTACGCAGATAATTGCCATAGTAAGAAATGGAAAGGCTGTCTTTTGCCTTGTCATAGCCGATATAAAGCCGCTTAAAGGCTGAAACAATAAAGTAACGGCTATCTTCTTTCTGTATCTCGTAAGTAGCGGGTTGCGCCTGTCCGTTATCCGATACATGAAGCATCGAAAGGAGATACTTTTTCTTACTTGGATATATCATCACCGTAGGATGAAGATTTAAACTTTCCCATGTACCCACAATAGCCGGGAGGGTAAAAGATTGGTTTGCTTCTGAATTGTCATCTTGTTTTCTTGTCATAAGGCGATACTTATTTATTGGTTGGTATATAGTTGTTTTTCTTTCCTGAAAGATGGTTAACTGTACATTCAGCAACCAGTGTTTCAATATCGACAGATTTATAGTACAGCTTATTCCCGATTTGGGAGTAACCCAGTTTACCACTGTCCCGGTAGTTCTGCAAACTTCGGATGCTGATACCGAGCAGGGCACACACTTCACGACCTGACAACCATTTATCGGACTGATGATTGTTCAACCTGCAAATGCGTTCCACCTGATTAGCAAAGTTGGCGAACCGACTGCATAACTGTTTAAAGGTCTGTTCCTCAATAGTTATTATATTCATTCTTTATTCTCTTTTGGCTGGTTGAATATTCCTTTTTGCATTTCTTCCCGGTAGAGAACCGAAAGGACATCATTGTACGTATTCAAATGCTCTTCCAGTACGTTATCAATGAAACTTCCGATGCTTACTTGTTTGTTTGTAATCACACCTACAATCTGCATGATACGTTTCTGTATTTCTCCACTTATGTACACGCTTTGACGGTTGCAAACCGCCCGCTTTTTAAAGAACACCGATTTATAGTTTTCCCGTTCCTTGCTTGCAGGTTCCTGTAATGATTGTTTTACTTCTTCCATACTTTCAATTTTTAATGGTTTATGAATAGGTTGATTGATTTTTAATAATGTTGAAAGATGGTAAGCCAGTTTTATGGCAGTATTGCCAAATCGTTAAACGCCTTTCAAACATGTTTTAAAGCCATATTCAAACCTTGTTTGACTGCCTTATATATTGCCACCATTCAATCAATTTTCAGCAAAGAAAAGGGTAAAAACAGATGCTTTTAAAAATGGGGGTACTTTGTCCGTTTGTGTCGCAATTTGGCGTAATAGCCCATCTTTCAGGGGTAAACAGCTGTCTGTAATTTTGTAACCGATAAACAGACATAGGAGGAAGCCGAACCGCTTGCTTTGGCAATCTGATCGTAGGGAAGATTTTTATGTTCATTGGAACATAGCAAGTTGTGTTTTGAGGCCCGCACTTCGTTTTTTGTGCCTCAAAACCTTGCCACCTTTGAAGGTGGTTGGTTTTACTCCGAAGTCGTAAAACCAGTAAATTATTATCAGTATGGAACAGAAAAGGAAGCCATTTAACAAAGGTGGGCGCAAGCCTAAACTTGACCCACGAACGCACCGTTATTCCCTGAATTTGGATGATGTGGAGAACGCCAAGTTCTTAGCTTTTTACGACCAGTCTGGCTATAAGGTAAAGGCACATTTCATCAAGAACTGTATCTTTGGAAAGTCGTTTAAAGTACTTAGGATTGATAAAAGCAAGGTTGATTATTACATCCAGCTCTCCCAACTGTTTTCACAATTCAGGAGCATAGGCATACTGTATAACCAAACGGTGAAAGAACTCCATTCCAATTTTGCGGAAAAGAAAGCACTTGCCCTGCTTTACAAACTGGAACAATACACTGTTGAACTGGTAAAGACAAACCAGCAGATTATTGCGCTTACCAAACAGTTTGAAGCATCTTATAAGGAAGAGGGAATAATATCGGCAGAGAAATAAGTACAGGCTTGTCAAAAGAAAAAACATCCCGGAACTGCCACGTGTACAGTTTCGGGATGAATTTCATACTTACTTATCCGTTCCGTGTTCTTTCTCGAACTTTCGGAGCGTACCCACATCGAACCGTTTCTTTATGAACTCACGCACATCGGAAGCCCGATAGTAGGCTTTCCCGCTAATCATCATAAAGGGCAGCAGTTTCTTGCTTCTCAATCTCTGCAATGTTCGGGTACTTACTTTGAACAACAGGCATAAATCCTGATTATCCAATAACTTATCACCCGGCATCACTTCGGGGTTGGTCTGCAAACTCTTTACGTCTTTGCCTACTTCAAGCAGTTTATCAAGTAACTTTTGCATCCAGTCTTTGAACTCGTAATTATCTACATACATATTGCTTCATTTTTCAGGTTATACATTAAGATTTTCAATCGATTGATGAAGCAAAGTTCAGAAAAGGAAAGCAAACAAATTACAGGGTAGCATACGCTACCCTGTATAAATTGATGCTAAACACCTGATTATCTATACCCTTTGTTTTCGTGTTCTTTGCGGATAAGGTTTGCCAGTTCATTAAGGAACTCCGTTAGTTTGGCTGGTTTTCGCTTGATGACATCCATGTATTTTTGGTGATAATCACCTAATTTGATGTTAAAGAGCCATTCAAAGGCTTTTCCTAAGTCCGTCAGGTGAACAGTTTTTTCATTTTGATATATTATACGCTGGGAGAGAAATAGACCGCTGACTATTTCCATGATACTAATAAGGCTTGTTTTGTCTGCTAAATGGAGAGGGGAAAGGAATAGTTTATTTGCGTGTTGCTGAAACTGTTCCGGATATTTTATGCGCAGTTTGATAATACGCATTTCATTATTTAGTAATCCTATTGCTTCCTCAATTAAATGCAAGTAGGGCATTTTTTTCTTGCTCAAACCGCACACGATACGATTTAAGTCGATGCAAACCAAAGGAGAAATAACGAAGTAAAACGCTATAATCCTGTTCGTTGCAACTGAAATCAGCTAAATGTGTAGCCAATTCCTCAATAGCTTCTGTAAATTCTGTTACAGAAACTTTACGCTGCGAGCATTCCAATAATAATTGGAAAAATCTCTCTTGTAATATATCTTTCATATACTTATATTTAATGGCTATCGAATTGATAGCTTTATTCACTTACTTTTATTAGTTTGGTTAGAAGATATATAACTTTTTAATTGTGCCAAATTAGAAGTTATAACAGCATATTTTACACCACTATCTATTATATCATCTATCATTTGCCTTATTTCAGCAGGAGAATGATTTATATGTCCATCAAACATAAGTTGCAGAGCATCATTACTATAAATTTTCTTAGCTATTGGCACACTGATAAATAGAGGTAAAAGATATAATCTGTTTGCTTTTTCTGTTTTAGGATTGATGCCCATTCTTTCACAAATAGCTAAGCCTTCCCGAATAGCTTTCATTGTAGTTTTGATAATAGCTGTATTCTCTATAAATTTAGAGGCACTTCCGGCACTCATTATTCCCGCTGAAAGACCGGCAGCGACAGCATAATGTGTGATTAGCCATACTAATATTTGATTAGAAATGACAGGCTTTAAGTTTGCTTTATCCAGTATTATAGAAAGCTTTTCTACTCGTGGAGTTATCCGCCCGTCTTTTTCACCTAACGGAGTATTGGAATATTTTAGACCTGAAATGGCACAATGTATGCTTTTATCTTCTTTTCCGCCCCCGACCATAAAGGGAAAGGCAAAAAAATATTGTTCAGGTTTTAGATATTTATCTATTTCAGTAAAAACATCCCAGTTATTTTGGAAAAATACAACATTTGCTTTTCCTGCTGACTTTGAAAGACTTGGCAATATAGTTGATAATTGCAATTTATTGGTGGAGACAATAATGTATTCAAAATCATTATTTGACGAAAGTTCGTCTATTACTGTAGGCTTAAAGATTATATCTGTATCTTTTTTTACTTTCTCTCTAAAGTCAGAACAAATAATGTGAATACCATTTTTTTGTACAAATTCTTTTTGCCCTTTACGCACCAATACAGTAACGTCACATCCTGCTTTGGATAATTGCCAGCCATAAGTACAACCCACTACGCCAGCACCGTATATCAATATTTTCATAAAGCGATATTATTAAGTTCTTTGTTGTCGTTGATAAATACAGAATTGAATTCCGATAGATTTTCGGTATAAATATCACAAATATCAAGTAACTGTGTAGGGGTATAACCCGTGAACATTTTAAACTCTTTTATTAAATGTGATTTATCATAATATCCACAATCATAGGCAACCTTACTTATACTGATTTGTGGAGTTGATTGCAAAATATTGAATGCCTTTCTAAATCGTGTGATTTGGATAAAATCTTTTGGATTTAGTCCTACATATTCAGCGAATATCCGTTTGAATTGCTTATATCCTAAACAAGCCGTTTGAGATAAAACGGATATATTTCCTTCACCTTCATTGATATTGTGTATAGTAGCCATCATCCTATTGGCGTTGCATGATATATTTTCGCATAGTCTATTTAATAAATATTCTTCTATCAATCTGACTATTTGATAATTATCTGATGCTTCATTTATTTTCTCTTCCAATTCTACTAAATAGGTATTATCTAACAAATCAATGCTTATATTCTGATTAGTAAACTCTTCCATAGGATATGGAAAAAACATCCTGCATCCGATAGGCTGGAATAAAATAATGACCATATCCAAGAAGGAAAATTCTATGTCTGAATAAGTACTGATTTGCCCACTTATATAGGATTGTGGCTGCGTTCCCTTATGAAAAGAAGAAATAATTTTATTTCCTTTATGAAAAACAAGTGCTACACAACCTGCCGGGATAGAACGTTGGAAGCCTTGCTTTACATCATCTATCCTTAAAAACCAATATTGCTTTATATAAGGAGCGAGCAATTTGGTAGGTTGTATTACTTGAATTTTCTCCATTTTGCCTTAACTATCAGGCAAAAGTAAGATTTCTTAGATTGATAATAGGTGTAAAAAAGGGACATTCTAACAAAAAAGCCCTAAAAGCTAATAGAAAAATGTATCAGAATTGATTTTTAATCTCTGTTTGCCATAGAATTATTGAAAGAATACAAAGCAAATTAGGAGTAAATAAAAGGGTAGTGCCCTACTTTTACAAAAAAAATATTTTTGTAATCATTTGAACTTTAGAAAATTAACCAACAATATAATGGCGTTTATAAATTTGCGTTCTTATTAGCCATATCAAAAAATGAATAAAGGTCAAGTTTGATTGTGTATATTATTAATATTTTCTATTTAAAAATTTGCTTAATTCGTTGTAACGTAATACTTTTGTAAGTAACAAAAGACGATAATACTATGGTTAATAAAAAAGTAACATGCTATTCAGTGAATATTCCAGAAAGCATGGATTTTGTACAACTCCTTTTAGATAACGAAGAATCTTCGTTAAAACCCTTTGTTCTTGATCAATATAGAACAATCGAACTTAAATATACTCAAATACAGAAAAATGGAAGTATTGTTGGTCTATTTGTAACTACAAGTCGAAAAAATATTCCACCGGCTCATAAACCTGGAAATGGAGACGATTATACAGCATTGCCCTTAGATGATGGACAAGGCTTAGCCTATCCTAATGTATTTTTATATGATCCCCAATTTAAAGTACTATATTTAGAGACAAATAGAATGGGAGTTAGTCCGTCAAAAATATGTGCATATTTTGAGGCGAGGGCTATTAGGGACTCTATTCCTACTTTTTGGATTGAAATCAGTCCTCTTTTAAAAAAAGAGGCGTATGAAAGAGTTGAAAACATGGTGAGAATAAAATATGTAAATTTGAAATTAGCTAAACCAACCGGGCTTCTTAGAAATAATTTGTCTAAAGGGTCATTAAGAGGATTGGCAAGTATATCCGATCAGCTTAATGCAGATAAATACATGCAATGTTCTTTTACTGCGGATAAAGTAAAAAGCTTAAAGAAAGGGGAAATCTTAAATATTATAGATAGTTTTGGACGTATTCATTCAGAGGCAACAGAATTAGGGCGAGAAAAAGGTAATAAACTTATAATTAAAGGAAATATCTTAGATGAAGATGGAGCTGAAATAGAGGATGTTGTAGATTTTTTACTAAACAAAATTGATTTTCGTTTTTCAATAGAAGAACCTATTATAGCTTCAAACCTTCAATTTATGGATAGAAAAAATGGTATTAATACGGTTTATATGAAACTTTATAAAGAAGTTTCTACTGTGGTAGATAGTATTCAGCGTTTAAGAAAGGAGTAAAATATATTCAAAAATCTATAACTTAGGAATATGACCATATTCATAACAAATATCCATATTGCAACAAATATATTGTAATAAGGTATTTGAATTTCTAATGTTAATAAAAACACACAGGTTAAGATAACAGATAAAAAAGAATATATTACCGCTGTCTTATTGTATTGTATTAACTCTGGAAATCTATTAGTATCAATTAAATTTTTAATAGCGGAATTGTTTAACTGCATCAAAGTTACCATCGTTGTCAATAAAAACCCAAAAACAATACTTTCCGCTGTAACTAAAGCTGATATAAATGTTTTATCAAAACATTTATAATAACACTTATCTATTATTTCATTATCTTTAAAAAAGTACATTGAGTGAAGGTATGCGTAATCATATTCTAAATGGAGGATTAATATTAGAAGATGAATTAAAGTGATCTGATAAAATGAAAGAAATAACTATTGGTGATAAACCTTTAATGTAAATGTTTTAAGCCTTGCTATCAATAAAGATAACAAGGCTTAAAAGAAAATGGCAGCGACCTACTCTCCCACAATTATGCAGTACCATCAGCGTGACAAGGCTTAACTTCTCTGTTCGGAATGGAAAGAGGTGGAACCCTTGTGCTATAACCACCTAAATTAAGGACTTAGCTGTACTAAATAATTTTTTCAATCAACCACTACAAAAGATCAACACAGTTTAGCACAAAGTCCCAACCTACCGTCTATTCAATTTTAAGCATTGCCATAGCCGTACGGTAGTAAAGCTATAGAATGCTTTTTCTAATTAAATTTTTCATAATTAAAAAAATTAATCATTTGCGACATTGCAAATGAGGTTCAAATATACGCATTAAAAATAAAATGGCAAAAAATCATGTAGCAAATAGTCGGGGAAATCCTTTTCAACAAGATGTCGTAGGCATTCTCCGTGCCTTAGGTCATGTGACCTATGATTTTAAATACCGTAAGTGTATGGAATAATTTTAAATTCTAAATTCATAGAATATGAAGCAGACATTAGAAGAAGCCGTAAATGAAATTGGAGGCGTACATCCTGACTGGGATAAAATAACTTGTTTTAGAATAGGATTTAAAGAAGGAGCCAGATGGCAGACAAAACAACTTCCGTGGGTATCAGTGAAAGAACGGTTGCCGGATGAAAATGAAGACATCATCATTCTATGTAAACATGGTGCGATTTTTAACGGTACATATAGCAACAATGTATGGTTTTGCATGGATGGTTATATCTATGATACGTACAAAGGTAACCCAATTTACTCTTCAATGAGTAGCATACCTCCGTCATGGGAACCGATAGCATGGATGCCAAAACCTAAATTTGAAGAATAATGAATATTGGAATTTTAGCCGTTGATAGCAATTTCCCCAATTTAGCACTTATGAAGATCAGTGCTTACCACAAAGCAAGAGGCGATCAAGTGGAATGGTATAATCCACTATGTAAATATGATAAAGTATATGCAGCTAAAGTTTTCACTTTCACACCCGACTATAACTATTATATCAATGCTAACCAAATAGAAAAAGGTGGTACTGGATATGATATTGAAAAAGTTCTTCCAATTGAGGTTGATCGTCTTCAACCTGATTACTCGATTACAATATTGACTCCAATTTGTCCTATGGATTTCTGACACGTGGGTGTCCCAATCGGTGTAAATGGTGTGTTGTTCCTAAAAAAGAAGGAAAAATCTCACCTTATATGGATATTGAGGAAATAACAGCCGGACGGAAGAAAGCTATCCTTATGGATAATAATATACTGGCCTCAAACTATGGCTTGCAGCAAATAGAGAAAATCATCAAACTGGGTATCAAAGTGGATTTTAATCAAGGACTGGATGCTCGTTTAATCACGGATGAAATCGCTCGGCTACTTGCAAAAGTAAAATGGATTAAACGTATTCGCTTTGGATGCGATACACCGGGACAGATTGCAGAAGTTGAACGTGCTTCCGCTTTAATAGACAAGTATGGATATAAAGGGGAATATTTCTTGTATTGCATCCTTATGGACTTTGAAGAATCGTTTGCGCGCGTCAACTACTGGAAATCTAAAAGCCGCCGTTTTCTTCCACATTGTCAACCCTTTCGTGATCTGAACAATCCACACCAAATTATTCCACAGTGGCAGAAAGACATGGCACATTGGGCTGATAGGAAGGAAATATACATGAGTTGCGACTTCAAAGACTTTTCACCAAGAAAAGGTTTTTTATGTAAGGAATACTTTAAAATATTGTGAGATGAAATTAAACAAAAAGACAGAGCGACTTATTAAACGTAGAGCCGCTGAATTTAAAAAAATATATGAAACTCCTAATCCCGAAGTAGATAAAATTATTTCTGAATTGAGAGCAGAAGCAACGAAACGTCCACAGAACATGAGTAAGGAAGAAGAAATTGCTTATATTCTGAAAAAGGCTGATGAAAATTGCGATCATATAGAAATTCGTAAAATCCTAAATGTAAGTAATACATGAATACATCTTTTGAACGATCTGCAAACGCTTCCGATGAATGGTACACACCACGAGAAATCATTGAAGCATTAGGTGAATTTGACCTTGATCCATGTGCTCCCATGCACCCTCTTTGGCCTACCGCAAAAACCATGTACAACAAGCAGGACAATGGTCTTATACAAAATTGGGGGGGCGAATTTGGCTTAACCCTCCGTACTCCAAACCGCTTATATGGCAGTTTGTAGAGAAATTGGCAGAACACGGCAATGGTATAGCACTACTTTTTAACCGGTGTGACAGCAATAAGTTTCAAGACATCATCTTCACGAAAGCAACCGGTATGATGTTTTTGAGGAATCGAATAAAATTCTTCCGTCCCGATGGAACACGTGGGGACAGCCCCGGTTGCGGTAGTGTTCTTATTGCATTTGGCCGGGAAAATGCCGAAATTTTAAGGAACTGCTCTTTACAAGGCAAATATGTTGAACTTAACAATGATAAATGATGAAAGTCTTATATTTACTCATGCTCATTGCCGGTCTTCTGTGGATCGGTGATTTCTCTATCACCTTAAAACCCTTTTCTGTATCTTTACCATGCTGGTATAAATCCGTTGGCATACTTCTATTTTGGCTGTCAATGACTATATATGTTTTAGGTGAGCATACCAAAGGCTATAAAGAAGGATTTGATACTGGAATTAAACAGTGCATTAAGATACTTGATAGAAATTGCCACTCTAAAGAAATAAATAATGATGAAACAGTACAGAATCAATAAAACGACTACCTTCGTAGAAGATAATTGCAGCGGAAACAGAGAGAAATACCTCCTTCTTGATTACAAAGTACAAGTTAAATTTGCAGGGATTTGGATAACAGTCAAGTCCTTTCATGATGAAGATGAAGAATACGCAAAGAACTGTGCGAATGAACTTCTTGAAAAACTTAACGAAAAGATTTGATTATGATTGAATTACAAGGAAAATTCGGCAAAGATTGTAAAATATTTACAAATGCAATAGAAAATGAAGCTATTGGAACGATACAAAACATTTTGAACAATCCGGTTACGACTGGTGTTCCGGTTCGTATTATGCCTGATACCCATCAGGGAGTAGATATAGTGATTGGATTCACCATGCCAGTTACAGATCGTGTCAACCCCAATCATATCGGAGTGGATATTGGTTGTGGAATGTTGTGTGTAGAAATTGAAAATGCAATAACAGAAGAGTCTTTCCCGGACATTAATCATGCAATCCGTTCCATCATACCTATGGGATTTGAGATTAACCAACAACCCTTATCCAAACAAGAAAAGGAAGATTTGTTTACCTTCTTATCTATCAGAATGGATCAGTTCTGCTCTAAATACCAACTAACCAAACCAGTTATTAATGAAGAATATGTATCACAACTTTGTAAGAAGGTGGGGATAAATGAAGGCACATTCTACAACTCTTTAGGTACATTGGGAGGTGGAAACCACTTTATAGAACTGGGGCGTGCCGAGTCAACCAATAATATATTTCTTACAATACATACCGGATCGCGCAACTTTGGTGTGAAGGTCTGTAAATACCATGCAGAAATAGCAAAATTTGATAAAAAGGCTTTTTCTAATGAAATTCAACGCTTGAAGTCCACTGTTGAGCCACAATTCATGCAAACTGAAATACTACGTTTGAAGGAAAAATTTGCCGAATATTCCGGGTATCTCACAAATGAAGCAATGCTCCACTATTTATGTGACATGGTGATCGCACAAGGATATGCCGCATTCAACCGCAAGTTGATTATACAGCGTATAATCAGAACTTTGAGCTGGAACGCTACAATATCCGTTGAGACAGTCCATAACTATATCAGCTTTGATGATATGATAATCCGTAAAGGGGCTATTGCCGCATACGCCAATGATTACGTTGTGATTCCTATGAATATGGCAGACGGTATTCTTCTTTGTCGTGGTAAGGGAAACAAAGACTGGAACTATTCTGCACCACATGGTGCAGGACGCTTATACTCCCGTTCCGAAGCTAAAGAAAGATTATCAATGGACGCATTCAAAACCCAAATGAGCAAAGTGTATTCCACTTCCGTATGTGAAGGGACATTGGATGAAAGTCCTATGGCATACAAAAATGTTCAGGAAATAAAAGAGCTTATAGAACCTACGGTAGAAATTATTGATACAATTGTGCCACTAATCAATATCAAAGCTGTATGATAGAAAAGACAGACTTCCCATATACTCTTGGCGGCTATGTTGAACAGCAAAATTATAAAGGTTTCGACATAGCCGTTTCCATTCGTAGATACAAAGGAATATCAGCTTATGTCATTTCCTCGGAGAAAAGGCTGATCCGTGAAGAATCTGCCACCTTTGCCGACAAAGAAGACATGTTCCGTTGGGGACGAGAAGCGGTTGACCGATATTTGGAACAGCAAGAACGTAGAAAAGAAGAAAATACGATCAAACGGGCAGACTATTATAAGAAGAAAGCTCGTGTGGCAGCATTGAAAGCCTTTAATGCCGCTATGTATTTCTCTGATATAAAGGACGGACTTTATGATAAGGCAAAAGGATTTTTTGAGTATGAACTGGATAAGGAACATGGAAAGATCAAATGAAAACACTTGATATTATACAAGGCTTTTGCGATCATGTTTTTCGTGATAAAAAAGGAAACCGCATCTTTCCCAATATTTTTGTCGGGAAATGGGAAGCTGACTTATTGGAAGTTACCCGGTCACGCCTGACTTATGAATATGAAGTAAAAGTAAGCAGATGTGATTTCCATAAGGATAAAAAGAAAAGTGATAAATATGGCAAGAACAAGTTTGATGTTGTCACTTCCGGCCAACGTACCAATTATTTTTATTATATAGTACCAAAAAGTTTGATAAAGCCCGATGAAGTCCCTGATTTTGCCGGGCTTATTTATGCTTATGAAGGATCAGTGCAATGTTATTCTCTTGAAAAGGGAAGGTATGCGGTAAAGAGAATTTTCTTTGATGTAGTCAAGCCTGCCCAAAAAGTTTCTGACATGAAAGCGGATGATAATTTCATTCGTAAACTCGACTTATCCATGTACTATCGTTATCACCAAATGAGAAGAGATAATTACAAAAATAAGGAATAATATGGAATTAAGATTAGACCCTGAAATACCGGTCACACGGGTTGTCAACGGACATAATGTTTTCAATAAAGGCTATCACCACGGATTAAGAGGAAAAACCTATGAAGAATACTATGGCAAAGAGAGAGCTGTTGAAATAAGAAAAAGACACAGCGAGGCTTTGAAAGGACATAGATATTGGTCTAATGGAAACGCCCATGCCTTTGCGTGTATCGCAATCACTCCCGAAGGCAAATGGTATAGATTCGATTCAATAACCCAAGCCGCCCAAAAGCTAAATCTGAATTATGCCACAGTTCGCCGGTATATAAAACGAAAAATCAAGCCCCAAAATGGCTGGCAATGGTTTTTGGAGAAAGATAATAACTGGATAAAACATATTGATAATGGGAAAATTAAATGAGATCGCGCAGAAAGCTTATGAATGTGCCGTAAGACGTGGAAAGATTGATCCCGACAATGATAGCAACAACAATCTTCACCGCGATCTGCTTGAAGAAGTTGCCGAAGTCTTTGAGTGTACGGGTGAGAAATCTCCACATATTAAAGAGTATTTAGATGTAGAAGAAGAACTGGCAGATGTAATCATTGTTGCCCTAAGTACACTACATCATTTCAAATGTGACATTGATTCACTCATTGAAGCCAAAATGAATTATAATAAAAACAGAATGGATTGATATAGGAACCGGACAATTAATAAAGTTGATTGTTGAGACGTTTGTCCTTATCTTTGCACTACCATGTGTCTATAAAGATTTCATGAACTTATGGAAAGAAAAATAGGTGATATAAAAGACAAGAAGTTAAAAGCTGAAAATATCACACTGGCAGCAATATATAACATATTGTTCACCAATGACATAGTTTGTTCCTTAATTGTAGAAATGTTAAGTGAATTACGTAAATCAAGGCTTTGTCGTTTCCGCGTAAAGCAGCAAGGAAATAAACTGGAACAGTTGATGCTTCAATATGAAAAGAAAATCAATAAAATAGCTGGACACCGGGCTTTTTTCATGGCTGATGCTAACCAGTATATTGCAGATGAAGTACAACCTGATCTGCTTAAAATGGAATACTCCATTAAACTGGAATTTGACAAATGCCGGATTGAAAACAGTGCCTTACTTGCCAAAGTAGAACTTACAAGATGTATGGCAGAGCTTGCTTGTCTATCCCTTGACAAACGGATAGAAGAAGTCCGTCCATACAACAAAGAAGTAACCGGAATAACATATCTCCGGCTCACTGACACACTTAAAGTATTGGACGAACTTTCTGATATTTTATATAAGGGAGGGTATTGTGACCTCAATCAAAGTGATAATTGCAAAAGGGGGATGGCTATCATACAACGAAAACTTACTGATTGTGATATTATCAGCCGCGCAATCAATGAGTCAGACAAGTTAAATCCGGCTGGGGATGATGAATAAAAATGGCAAAATATCGTATAGGAATATCCGAGAATCTATTAGGAGACAAACGCTATCAGTGTCAGATTAAAAGATTTGGCATTTGGTGGAATGATGAAAGTTTCAGCACTAAAGAAAGAATGTTAGATTATGCCCGTAAACTTGAAAAGGCCGGGCATATAGTGTTTAACTATTTATAAGCGAACAATGAAATTAGAAGGAAAAATTATTGTGGCACAACCGATACAATCGGGTGTCTCAAAAAATGGTAACAACTGGCAAAGACAAGATTTCGTTTTGGAAATTCCCGGCCAATACCCTAAAAAAGTCGCTTTTTCAGTAATGAATAGCAATATTCAGAATTTTGGATTAGCAGTCGGGCAAGACGTTGATATTGAAATAGATATTAATGCGAATGAATGGCAAGGAAAATGGTTTAACTCCATTACTTGCTGGAAAGCAACACTCCGTAATCCAGGACAGCCTACCGCAGCGCAACAGCCCCAAACTTATTATCATGGGGCATCATCCACCGCGGCACCCGTACAAACTGCCATACCTCAACCGCCAGTGGATTTTGGGGAACAAAAAGACGATTTGCCTTTCTAAAGAAAAAGGAGAAGGGAGCATTTCGGCTCCCTTCTTATTAATTAATGTTCCACCTTTACAATTTCATTATAAACGATTTTGCTTCGTGGGTTATGATTGACTATCGTTTGTTTATACCCCTTTGTCCCCCATCTCCACCATAGGAACCTGTGTTTATATATCCGGCTTATCGCACTTGAAAGACTGTCTCTCACTTCATAAGTAAATGTGCTGTCAGGAATATTTGCATAAAAATCCACCCATTTATCTGAATAATTGAAACAGCTGTCTTTCAGAACAAATACAATACTGTCTTTAGTGACAACTTTTGTGGTTGTGATATATTCGACTTCTTTTGGACGCAGATTCAATTCTTTTATTAGTTTTGCATCCGCACTCCGCAGCTCTTTCAATTCTTCTATGTTAAGCCGTAAAACATGGTTTTCAACCACATTTAGACTATCCCTAATCTTATATTCTTCAAGCCCAGTACAGAGACTTTTCATATTATCTGAAAGTCGGGCACTTTCCTTCTTCTCTTCCTGCCACAACCGGTACATCAAAAAGGTTGCCGCAAGGAGTAACACAAAGATTACTCCTATACCTATCTTCAATCTCATAATCAATCTGTATATACATTTTTACCAACTTCCGCAATAACTACCCATGCACCATTACAGAAACCATATATCTTACCGTCATTCTCCGGCATTTCAGGTATTGTATTAAGTTTTGTTTCATTGGCAGTGGCTTTGCTAAGAGCTGTTTGAGCTGTACTTTTTGCAGCATCAGCCGTTGTTTGTGCGGTCACGGCCTTTCCATCAGTAACAGCCAACATTCCAGTCAGAGTTTTTTCATTGGTTACTCCTGCAAGGAAGGTTTCAATTTCATTGAAGGTGTCAATGGCCGTAGTCGCATCAACAGTACCAACCAATTCATCCAAAGCGGTCTTCACCGCATTTATGGACTGTTCCAGTTGGGACTCTGCCAGTTGAGCACGTCCGCTTTCTGCTAAAATATCCGATTTGCTCGCACTGCTGCTACCATCAGAACTTTCCAAAAATGAAGATGAAATAGGAAGTTCATTACATCCTACCATAACATATTGTCCGGCTATCAACCCGTCGACATTCATATCACAGAACTCTCCAACCCCAAGTGCTGTTTTGTAAGGTACATAATCCTTTCCATTAGAACTTTTGTACACAACAACTCTGTTGTTTGCTGCATCTCCAAAATTGATGCTAATAGCAAATTTCCCAGTAGATAACTGTATAGGTTGGCTTTCGTACCAATCCTCTTCTTTAAGAGTAAAATTCAAGTTTGCCATATCTTCTATGTGTTTATATGTTTGTTTCCTATATCAACTCCCAACCTTTCCTTACCTCATCCATGTTTGCAGGAACACCATTCTCAACATAACTCATTGCAGCCACCACCGCAATAAGTTGTTCCCGGTTGTTTCTGTTCAGAATTGTATGACGAGATATGCCTGAACGCTTTTCGACTGTGGCAATATACACTTCAGTATTGTTCTCACATGGCGGTGCCCATCGCATAATAACATCTTCAAGTTCATTGGCCGTGCCGTCTTTGTCAGTATCATACTTATTAAGAATATAAGTTTGAAGAGTTTTAAAAGCAGCACGATAACCGTATGCCATAGTTTTAAACTGAAAGAAACTTTTATCTGTCTGTGTTGCAGACAACCCCTGCCATTTCGTATTATTTCTCCGTATATTTAACGGATTATTATTCCGTAGTCCCCGTGTCATTTTTATCCTCCTTTTCTTTTTGTGTTTCAAACAATATTTGTGCGGCCAGTCGTGCTATATCGTCCTTATTCTCAATGATTATACTCATGGTCTTTTCCGCTTTCCGAAGCTCGGCCTTTTCCCATGATTTCTCACGTACCGATTTGAACTCACAGAAAACGCAATAAACCGCCCATAACATAGCGAATACTGGAAATGGAATGACGATGCAACATATAAGGTCAATCATAACCAGTGTCAGAAACGGATTAAAATATTTCTTCGCTTTTGTCGCTGTCATTTTGTACTTCTTCGAGGTACGAAGTTCCCCACGCTGTTTGGCCTTCTGAATCCCCGAAATAAAATCTATCCCCATTGCGATTATGATAGCTGTCATACTTACCGCTATCAAAACCAAATGTAAAAACAAATGGTCGTGAATGAATGTTTCAATAATGTCGTTCATATCCTTTTGTGTTTGCGTTTATTATTTTTATTCCAATAGTAATTTGTTGATAGCATCAATAAAGGCTGGGGAACATAAACTTGCGTATTCCTTAATCATATTACACTCTTCATCGTTATACTCAATTTCTCCATTGGAGTTGAATATTTTAAATGCGAGGGCATGAGCCTCTATTCCCCTGCCAAGTTGATAAATGATATTGGCAAAATCCTTCTTGTAGTTCTCAACGGAACATCTCGTCTTATCAATATCAACAAATATCTCAATTCTTTCAAAATTTATCCTTTTCATAATCACTTCCAATCATTATCATTTGAAGCACCGAACATCAGTCCTCTTCCCAACCAGTCAGAGTTCGGTGACGGATACATAAAATCCACCAACTGCATACAATGGTGCATGGAACCGCCATTCAATGTTTGCTTTGTTCCATTCGCATATATCTGAACATTATTATAATTGTCATTTGCATTAACCACGAATATCCTTTGGGTGACGGCAAGACTCAAAAGATAACGGTAGGTTACATTCGATGTTATTCTAAATATAACCGTATCAACTGGAAAACCCGAAGTTTCACCGTTATAATCGTATCTTGGCGAATAGCAAGGAACTGTATAATAAGTTTCGTTAGCAGAGGAAGTCCCGGAAGTCAAAGGTATATAAGTACCGGTTTTATCAGCACCTTTTGTGTACACATAGGCATAGGAGCCGTAAACTACCATAATGCTTCTTTCCCTTGCGCCAAACACGCCTCTACACCATAAGTCAGAAGTGTAGAAACGTAATGACCGGTTATCCTTAGTACCTTGATGATACATATCACCATCAAACCACATTCTTCCATCACTTCCAAAGCTGATTCCTCCAACCGCATCACCAGCAGCATTCACGCAATTCAACCTTGTAAAAGAGCCTGATACACCTTTCAATGTACCTTCAAAAGTGCTGTCACCTGAAATAACCGCACCAGCCGCATAGAGTTTCCCTGCTATACTCACCTTATATGGCGCATCAGTCGGTGTTGTAGCTCCAACCCATAACGGATAGTCACCACCAACAAGACCTGCTGCAACCGTTTTATTATCGCCCTTCATTATCAAAAGCTGATTACCCTGCATGAACCGTAGAATAGCATTTTGAGCCATGATAAGCGGAGTGTACACTGGCACCAAAGAATTAAACTTCTGCCAATAAGTTGTATTTGTCACCGGAATGGAATCACTGGACGTATGAGTTTTCAGACATTTATACGCATTAAACGTATTAGCACCGGTAGTCACAATTACAATATCCAAGTACCGGGTACCGGAAGTCAAAGCCTCGTCATTGCGATACTCTATGCCTTTAGCCCATTCGGATTGCCGGAGAATACAGCCTTGCAGCCCGTTTTTCCCCGGTTCCCCATTAGTACCGTCAATTCCATTTTTGGCCTTTCTTCGTATTAATATATGCCCTTGCGCCTCCATACCGGATTACTTCAATTTTGCTAATACTTCTTTTGCGATCTCCTTAGCCTTGATACGATAACTCTGATAATCAGTGTATTCTTTCAGATATTCGGCACGCTTACCTTCGTCAAGTTCCGAAGCCATATCACGTGCCATTTCCAAGTTGGCGAAAATGGCATCACGTTTATTCGCATCATAACGTTCCATGATAATGGCACTTACAATACTGTCATAATCATGTTCCCCTTCAACATCCACGTTTTCACAGACATACTGGTCTTCAACCACCACATCTTCCGAACCGGCCTTTTGAACAGCTTCTCTTCTCTCAAAGTCGAAGTAAATGCGTAGCAACGCACCTTCAACTACAAATTCAATACCAGTCGGCAGTTCTCCTACAAGAGTTCCATAACTTTTCATAAATTACCTCCATTTTTATAATTATTCTTCAAAATAATAAGCACTCTTCCCGTCACCTAACGAACGCCGCTTGACAATCACATTTTCCACTGGAAAAATCTTCTGACCGTTATTCTCCGCTTCGCGAGCCTGATCCAACACATCTTTCAGATTGTAACAGTTCGTTATGAATTTGCTACGTTGTCCGTTCTGTTCAAAAAGAACACAATATCTACCTTCACCTTGCTTTGTCTTCACATTCGTTTCAAAGTCCACCACTGTTATAGGGACATTGAGAATATCCATCAATCTTGTCTCTTTTACATCGAAGAACTTCTTTCCGTCCTTTGTTCTACCACTCTGTTTGATACCTTTATCTGCAAAACTCATATCATTATTTGTTATTGTTCTCCATAAATTCTTACAATCTCCCCACTTACACCAGCCCCAGTATGAAGCTCGTATCTCGCGGTTACGTTTCCGGCTTTTTATTCGTTTCACCTTTCGGGCAAAGTTCTTTTTCATATTTTTACGCATCCGAACATTATCTTTCGTGAAGCAATAGCCCAAAAAGTTAATCCTTCTTCCTCTTACTACGTTTTCGCTTTCTATGCTTTTTGTTCCCATTTTTTGTTTCTGTTCCTATCGGAGCAATACAACTGTTTGCTTTAACTACCAACCCAACTTTTGCACTTTCCCGTTCATACGCACGAATAAGAAACAACGCTTCGGCCTTAGAACGAGCCAGCATAACATTATCATCGCAATATCTATGCAGGCATTTGACACGATATTTCTCCTTCATTGTATGATCTATCCGGCTTGCCGCAAAATTCCCGATAGGTTGGCTTGTAAATGCTCCAATCGGAACACCTCTTCTTCCGTTCAACTTCATTCTCCAATACGTCAACTAACTCTGTTCCGCTGTCATACGATAAAACAGCTATCTCGATCAATTTAATAAATCGTTCATCTTTGAATTTCCTTCTCAATGCAGCAACAATAAGCTCATGAAGAATACTTTGATAGAACTTTTTGAAATCAGTCTTTACGAACCATTTGTATTCCGGGTACCGGTGAAGAAAACGTTTCATTCTCCTTACTCCAAAATGTAATCCCTTTCCCTTGATACACGCACTTGTATCATAAATCAAATTTCTATAAACATCTTCTTCAATCACCCTCATAATTGCATGGTGTAATATACGCCACGGGAAATATTTCTGTTTGACAATATCTCGAACCTTTCCTGCATCACTTTTTACTCTCATTACGCTATAATCCGGTGCCGGAAAATCCAATGTCAGGATCATCAACTGCAAAGCTCGGAGGTCTTCTTCCGGGTGTAGATTATGCCGCCTGATAAAGCGGTTTTTCTTAACCTTCCCATCTTGTGCTTCTTTGTCCGCTTCACGTAAATTATTTATCTCTGCTATACGTTCAAGAATATACCCGGCTCTTTTAGATTTCTTTCCACCGTCTGCTTCTATCCGTTTATTGTCAGCCTCTATCCTTTCCGCTATAATTCTATCAATTTCATTATGCGATAGACTCTTCCAATCAATATCACTTCTTCCAATATTCACTGCTGCTTTGTTTTAAAATTTACACCATACTTCCAATTTTGTCTTGTTCAGACTATTTTAATTATTCCGATAACTGCAAGCTGTTTTTACTTGCTTGAATAATTCGCCCGGAGCTTTCGAGAACCAACCTACTAACACCGCTTGTTGCCTTTCGCAAATTGGGCAACCTTTCCGCATTCTTGATTTTCTGACATCGTAACCAATTGATTACTACGTTGCAACGATATAAATCCTGCAAGGTCATGGCTCGGAGAACTCGCAGATTACTCTACGATAAATAAGTATGGCGAGAGCCGATATTCGCATTCGAGTTCGACCAATCGTTATTCGAGTTCGCATAAGCGAGGCCGCAATTCGCACCGTTATTCGCATTACCGCCCCAAAGAACCAGCTCTTGTTCCCCTCTGCCAACCGTCCACGCCTTTCGGCTTTCGTCCCGTTATCCTTTGCCGTAAAACGAGAAGGTGGACGGGTTTTAATTAATTGAAATTCAAAGAACTAATATTTCAAAATCTATTATGCAGCCATCAAAGATGCACCGCTAACAAATGTTAAATTCCCAAAATACGCAAGGCGAGAGCCGATACTCGCAGTCGAGGACGACCAAGCGTGATACGAGTACGCACAAGCGAGGCCGCAACCCGCACCGGTATTCGCAGTACCGCCCCAAAGAACCAGCTGCCCAGTAGTGTTTGCCCATGAATAATCAGCCCAATAAGAAGTGCTGTTTCCACCAATCTTTTTCGGGAAAATATCAAAATGCTCCCCAAGAATTATTTCCTGCACTTGACCGGAAGCTGTCTGACGGGTAGCTTGTCTGTATTCACCATTTGGATGCGCAGCTAATTCAGCAGTAGTCGGTAAACGGTTTCCTTTGTAAATGAAAATTTCCGTTCCACTTTGAGCACTATTGTTGGAACTACCGCAAAATACTCCTTGCAGAAATTCCCACTGCCACCCATAAGGATCTTCTATACCCATCATGTTCACCCGTGAACAATCCACTCCAGTATTACTTCCATTCACCACAGAAATAGCTATTTTGCCCCAATTGTCACCGAGACTCTTTGTTGCGCCAGTTTGCAATGCTGCCGCAGCAGCCCACAAGTCTTTACTGGAGCTACCACCCACACCATAACCAAGTTTGGCTTGAATATTGGTATCTCCGTACTGGGACAGCCCCAACATCATAATAAGCTTTCTCTGATCGTAATCGGTCAGTCCCCATTCCTTACCGTTCACTTGTGCAGCATTCCAAAATGCGTTGATTGTCTTGCTGCCTGCCGGTGCAACTCCTGAACGTGAAACAAGTGCGCTACCTGACATGGAGCCTTTGTATGCACCGATACAGTTATACATTCCACCATTTGCCCCACCAATAAACTCACCGCCAATAGGTAGCATCGAGAGCCATAAGACTGGTACACCACTTACACTGTCAGTCTGTACACGATAATACAAACGTGGCCCTATCCACATCACATGCCCTTTGGTTTCATCCACCGCAGTACCATCAGCAAACACCGCACTATTGGTAGGGGACATTTTAGCAGCCCTTCCATCATTCGTTACGAGATAACGGCCACAATACAACTTGTATTCTGTCCATGCGGCTGTATTACCTATCACACCATAGTTCGTGCTACTTTGGGTTGATTGTTTGATTGGAATCCCCCAAGCCACCTGCCTCAACATTTGTTCGTCACCATTATTAATAGCATTCATGAAGTTTTCCACGGTAATGCGTCTGACACTACCACCAACTTCCACCAATACTGTATTGGAACGCAGAATGGAGGTCACCAATGTTTCATTTCCTAATCCTTTAGTTGCCATAATATTATTTTGTTTTTATGTTAATTAAAATGACATTCTGCCAAAACATCAACATCATATTGAGTCCCGTTTCTGTCAGTTTCCGTTGTTGTTACAGATATAGAATTTGTTGTAGAATGTTTCAAACTCTTCCAGTTTTCCTTATCCATCACATCCATAGTCCACGATGCGGAAGTAGGAGTATAAGTTGACCCCGTAGTCATATTTACAATCTTGGCACTTACTGTAACGGGTTGTCCGGTATCAACCTCTTTGTTGGAAGAAGTTATATAACATACAATTTGAAATTCATCTGCCGTATCAATGATACGTACCCCGGCACGTGCTATCGGTTGTGAAGCACTTGAAGACTGATAAACTTCTGCTATGAATAACTGGGTACCGTCCACATCACCACGGGTAACAGTTACACTTTTCTGTCCGTTCTTATCAGTCCAAGCCGCCGTGTCCTTATACCATTTTATATAGTAATCGGTAATGGCATTGGCACCGGCATACAGCTTGGTAGTCAGAGTACAACTTGTTACTTTGCTTGTTAACTGTTCGGTACTTGCAAGAATAGCAAGATAGTAAGAGCTGGCTCCCATATTCTGAATGGCAATAGGCAGTTCCCCGGTCAAATTATACTCAACACCTGCCGTAGAAGCGACACATGAATAAGTCAATGTATCTCCTGCAATATTCGTTTTGCTTGCCAAGTTTCCGACAATTTTAATGGCACCGGTACTGGTATTCAAAGAGAATTTGCCCGTACTGTCTTTTTTCCAACCTCCACTTTCCGCACCGTTAAAATTTAAAGCCACTCCATTGTAAGCCCAACTATGACCAGACAAACTGACCGCCAACCCACGTGCCGAAGTTACTTTGGGTGTCCGTACCGGCTGATTCGCAGCTATACTCCAATCAGGAGAGACAGCCCCACTTTCTTCATCTACGGCCTGAAACAATGGAATGCCATTATTTTCAAAAGTCAGCATCAGGCTGTCATTGGAACGAAGACGTTTAATCGTGATGCTATTTTGGGCACTATAATTTTCTGCCATATTCCCAACCTCCTTCTGATATAATTTGATTCATGCTTGTATTAGTATAAACGATACCGTCCAACAACAGTATTCTATCTTCCAGTTCTCCATCAAGAGAAGGCAGGCACATTACCTCCTTTTCATTCAAGATGATGGATTCTCCCTTTACCAAGTGCCCCAACAACAGAACCCCGGCATCCAAAGCCTTTTCCTTATTTGCTACAACATACCTCATATCAATTATTTATATATATGTTCCCGTTACTGTCCGTATATTCATTTGTCCCATCAGTCAATACAGAGAAAGCCTTTTTTTGCTCGGCCTTAATGTACACGTCCAACCAATCGTCAAGATAAGTTTCACCAATACCGGTTCCATCCAACATTATCACAGTTTTTTCCCCCTCCTGCCATTGTACCCCGGTCTTATTTGCACTGTCCGTAAACCATACCATGCGGATAATCGGTGCCGGTATCGGCACAATTTCTCCATTCCACTGTACCATAGCTATATTCCTATGCAGGATTTCATCAGGATTGATGGAAGCCTGACTTGCCGGTATGCACGTAAATTTTGGATAAACACGATTGACGGAGAATTGCTGTCTTGCAACCTCCTTTCCACCAACCTTCACCAACAGCAAGTAATCCCCCTTCTCGACCAAACGCAAGTCCATTATCAGGCTGGTTAAGGACAAAGCCACTATTTCATGGTTTGCGGTAGTCAGCATTGTTTGACTTGATATGCTGTTCACCTGATAAAGTTCAATTGTATATCCGGTAGTTATTTTATTCACTCCCTTTGTTACCATAAGTGGAATGGTGCGCTCGTATGAATTTTCATCCAAAGCTGCATTCCTATTGGCCGTAGATGCGGAAATCAAATTGTTGGCTACCTTGTAATCATACAACAAAAGCTTGTCAAGAAATGGATTGTACTGGATTATCTGACTATCCCCAATAGACAAACCGTAGGTATCTTCACTCTTATCTACCGTTGTCAACATGATAGAGTCAGTCTTAACGGGAATATTCACCCCAAGCCGGGTATCAGCTATCAGACCTTCAAAATACAACTCAAAACTTTCACCCGGAGCCACATTTCTGCTTATGGTAATGGCACCGCGTGTATCTCCAACCGTATCTATACTGTACTTCCCATTCCATGAACTGATTGCAGAAATATTCTCTCCATTAGCAAACCAGTTCATTTCTGCCAACAAAGAATTAACATAAGGCATATCCCAGCTACCGTCAGCGGCATTCGCTATGACTTCCGGTAAAATCACCAGTGGAGTAACCCCACGGTCAGGATCATATTCATTTGCCACCGGATTATAGACCTGATTGGCCGGACTGTTCGGTGTCATTATCTTCAAGCTTACTGCAATCGTAAGCGGTTGAAACTCTTTTCTGATTCTTTTCTTTTCACTCTCTATCATATCGTCACAATTGCTTCTACTGATGCAGTATCATTTGTTGCCGTTATGGTAAACAAGGTACTTACCACTGTTACTGAATTATTTCCTAAATCACTAATTTCCTTTGTGTTATGTATCGTTATTGAACCGTTGAAATCCTTATGCTTGATATTCCAAGCTTCATCATCGGCGGTATCTCCACTATCCCTTCGGATAGCCCATTGTCTAACTGTGTCTGTAATATCCTCCCAACCTTTAAAGACCTTGCAAGTAATTTCCATTGATTCACCATAAGCAAGAAAATTGTCACCTTGCGTATCAATCTCAATGCGTACCGGTGCATCTATCTGTAACTGTTCGATTGTGCCGGTCATATAAATGTTATTCAGATAAGCAGAATAACCGGTCATATCCAACCCGAAGATGTTGAGATTGCTCAAATCCCCATCCTGCATTGCAACCATACTCTTTGTAAACTCCCAGTCATTTACCCCTACCAAGAAACGGCGGTATGTCCTCGTCTCATAAGCGGAAGTCTGGCGTTCCTTGTTTGTAAAGTTGCCATAAGCGACAAAATGCAAAGCCTCACACGGATGGAAAGAATATTGCCAACGATCAGAAACACCACGAAGCACATAGCGAAACCTTTTGTTTGTTCCGGCATCCAATATTTCTGTAATACGAAAATAGATTGTACAGAAACCGGCAAACATACGGTTGCCACGGCTATCATCTATATCAGATACCGCATTATTCCCCGGCGTTTCATAGTCATGGAAATACCCCATGCAAATATCATCCACAGCCACAGCACCTATTTCACCGTCTTGTAATTTCAAACTTATTGTCCCGGAACGTAGCAAGTTACCATCAGCATCATAATCAGGCTCAACACTCTCTATAATTCCAGCACCGGGAGAACGCCATTTGTCACCAAGCACAATTTCAGCACGGTTAAAACGCAATTCCGGCACCTCTAAAAACCTGCGTAACGTGAGGCTTTCCATATACCCACGTCCCATGCTGTCTATTTTCGCCCCAAAGCCGGTCAAACCCTCTGCAAAACCGCTTGCACCAAAGATAGCACCGGCTAAGAAGCCGATAAGCCCAGCTGCCGTATCATTGTGGGTGCGCGAAAGAAAAAGCTGATTGCCCAGTGAACGGATGATAGACTGTATCTGTTGGGTATTCAAGCCGCCGGTTCCCTGCCCACCACCTGCAATAGAGTCTATCTGATTTTGGATTTTTTCAAGCGATCCAACAGCCTTTTCCTCCCGAAGTGTCATAGTGTACTTCGGTATCATATCTTCTCCCTCTTTGATAATAAGGGTATCAATAATGATGCTGCCTTCAATACCAAGATCGCTATCAGTGAATAGCATCAAGTCCCCTTCTTTCAAAGTATCATGTATGCTTGCTTCCCCCCTTGCAACAGCCTCATCATGTTGGCGTGCCATGAAAATATCATCCACCTTCGGTTCATACGAATAGCGCACATAGTCATTCTTTGCAAGATATTTTTTCGCGGTAGCAAGCAACCGTTGTGAAGCGGCCTGAATATAAACGTCCGGCATATCAATATAAAGCAGGACAAACTTGTCACCGGACTTTATATTGTAATCCTTGTATGGGAAATATAATTTCAGACTTTCATCATATACACGGTTACAAGTCAGCACATATTTATTGCCCTTCTTCTCACATTTGGTTATTTCAAAATCCCGGCCACCACACATGCCGTTTTTCATGCTAATGGTGGCTGTTTCAGAAGTCAGGTAATCGTTTATATTGAAACCAACATCTTTTAGCGTTATTGTAAAAGGTGGGACATCTTCACCTTCCTTCAGGCTATCCATTGTACCATCATCTGTCAGTTGTTCGGCATCAGCCACTTCGTCAAGATTGCCATTATCCCCGGCATCCAATGATACATAAATACCTGCATCTTTCAACTGTTCGGCGGTCATACCTTCCATTGAAGGACATATTTCTTCCAAATCACCGGTACCGTCAAAATAAACACTCCCTTCCCGAATGCCAAGCACAGCAATATTCTTGCTGTCAATATATGGATCAAGCGTTGTCTTAGGAAAATCAGGTAACATCAGATTTTCCACGGCCATGTTATTCGGCAAATAATTGGTAAGAGAACTGTTTGAGAGCTTATTATAATACCGGTTAGGCATATTTCTTGTACTACCGTATGCACGCAATCGCGTAATAATCTGTTGATCCGCATCGGCTGTACGTTGAATTTCGTACAAACCGTTTCCACGTCCATACTTGAAAATATTGCCCACAGCAATACCGGCAGTACCGATTGTTATTGTTCGGCCACGAATAACAAAGTTCGCACCAAATTTTGAATTGAACAACTCCAATGCACCCCATACCTTTATATTGTTCACATCAATGTTTACATTGGTAGTGCTCACATATTCAGGGTGTACGGCAACCGTCCATTTTTGTGCTCCAGTATATATACGGTCAAGATTTACTTGAACACGGTCTGCCAAATCTTGTATAGACGAAGCGAAGAAACTGAACTTAGGCAAAGAAGTGAAGTGTATCTGATTATCACTTTTCACATAATCAAGAAAATCACATCGCGTCAATTCATCTCCCGGCCAGTTGAACTTTACGTTATCATAGACAAACGCTTCTCCCGAAGTTTTTCTTGCCGCCTTTTTTAATGCCGTAGGATCATAGTTTATCTCAAACTTCTCACCACGGTACATAACATAGTCACCTATCTCAAAAAGAATGGGTACGGCACTTTTCAGAGTGCTTGTCACAAAACATGCACCCATCCATGTACCATTATACTCCAAACCTTTCAGTGTACAACGTACCGTATTGCCAGTTTTATCATAAACCTTCCATGCCATACAGCTATACTTTTTCAACCAATGCAACTATCTTTGTCGGTTCCGCAACACTATACGAGGGGATTATTTGAGTTCGAGGATCAGTTACTCTGAATTTTACCGGGAAGGTCAAGACTTCATCCATATTGGACTTATTAAATTCAAAATCTCCAACCTCCAGTAAGTAAAGTCCTTGCCGCCCGATACCCGTGTGCGAGTTATATATTTTCAAGGTGGCACCGTCACCATTTTCTCCCGTGAGATAGTTTTGAAAGGCCATAATTTTATCGTATGCAGTACCCAAATCTCCCTTATAGCACATC
>NZ_KV804336.1:103179-158863 GCF_001811315.1 Bacteroides sp. HMSC067B03
TACCCAAATCTCCCTTATAGCACATCTCGGCTTCCAAGTCGTATGCCTTTAATAGCAGCTTATCGGGTATGTAAGTATCTTCACCGTCTTCATCCGGCCAATCCCGTTTGGGTAAATCTTTCGTTTCCCCACCCGGCTTGAACGGAAATTCTGTGCACACAATTCCAAAATGCGCCAAGCTGTCTTTGACTGGAGCATTCTCGGTAGTTTTCTGCATCAAAATAGAATACGGTTCGTTCATATACATATATTAAAAAAGAGCTTGCCGCAGAGATATTTAGTCTCCACAACAAGCTCTATGGCCTTATACTTTAATCTTATTTCAACGCAAATATAATTGTATTTTCTATATAATCATAGAAAATAATGCCATAAAAGCATTTTTTAGTAGATTATTATACTCAACCCCTAACTTGCTTCCACGTGTATGTTGAAAAACATAAAAAATATCATTTGTCATAATTTTATTTATTAATACTTTTGTATTTAATTATAAAAGAGGTTATTATATGTTAGGAGTTTTAGTTTGGATAGTAGTGATTCTTCTGATCTGCTTTAGTGTTACTGGGTGGCATTGGATTATATTTTATGTAGTCATACTACCATTTTCAACATGGCTATTTTTCTTCTATGTCGATTTTCCCGAAAATCGTTTTAATATAAAAAGATTCAAGAATGACATAAAATATTTATTAAATAAATTACATAAGAAATGAAAAAAAATATATTATTCTTTTTGCTTTATACTATTATGTGTTTTACTTCCTATTCGCAGAACAAACAGATTAGTTATTCATCTGTAAATGGGCTTGTAACTTACGACAATGGTTCAGGTACGAAAGCCGATATTGGTGCAAAATTATATATTATACCATGTAAATATTTCAAACAAGATATTGAATTAAAAAATGACTCTATACAAATGGGGTATGAATCTTTGTTACAATACATCAAATGGAAAGAACTTGTTGGGCAAGAACAAGCAATAGCCAAATTAAAAGAATATGACTTTTACATTTCCGCTGAAGAACAAATTAGGAGAGAAGGTGAATTAGCTATATGTTTGGTTGATATTCTCAAATCAAATAAAGTAAAATATAGTTGTACGATTGACAATACGGGAAAATATAAAACTACAATCCCTTATGGTAATTATTATTTTATATTTAAATCCGCAAATAAAAGCGTAGATAAGTCTATACTTAATGGTCGTGGAACATATAATATTTATAAAATCAAATTATATTCTAAATATAAAGATATTAGTACGTCTTTTAACGCTGACTACCATTAAATATTGAGCTAACATAATCTGGCTAATGTTTTCGCGTATAAATTATAATTAGGCTGGCTCCAAAGTCAGCCCAATTTTATTTTGTGCATTTTGCCACTCTTAGCCAAAAGTATTCAGCTTTCGAGATATTTGTTAAGCGCATCTCTCAATTTACGAATTTCATCATTTGAAGATACTATTTCGGATATTTCATCTTCACATGCGCAATCGCACATTGAAATAAGCATACCTTTTATGCCACCTCCCTTTTCTATTTTAGCATCTTTTGAGAACATTTCTATCGGGAGAAACTCGACTACCCCTCCGCTGTCAAAACTTACCGAAGCCGCAGCGTTTTTCTTTTCCCATTCCTCCACCTCACTACATGACATATAAGCCGTTTGACAATTTTCTAATTCTGGCTTCTTTTGCTCTATCATATCTAAATAGAACTGTATAGCCATTAAACCTTTCTCTGTTACCGTATTGTCTTTTGCAATAAGACCATTTACTTTGAATGTTTCTACAACGCATTCTTTGTTGCTCATAAATTCTACTAATTCCATATTGATTTATTATTTATAGTGGATAAAATTTGTATTTTCTTGCTGTAATTGGAACACGGCAGGATAGTTCCTTTTTGAATATTGTTTTCTAAGGTATGATATTAAATTATCGAAGTTGGTAATGAATCCCTCGTTGATTAAATCAGCCACCTTCTTTTCAAGCTGCCACAGTTCGCGTTGTTTGCTTTCATCACCCTGCTTGTTGCGAAGCATTTTCTCATGTGAGTTAAACACAACCCAATTCAATGCTTCCCCAACCTTTTGCATTGCTTTCGGCATAAACTCTTTAGGAACTATCTTCTGAACGGCAGAGCCAAGTTCTTTGTAAGCATCCCCGGCATCGTTTCGATAGCGAATCATTTCATCGTACACAAACCGTAATACTTTGACTTCAAAAGCCGGATTTATCCACATAGCAAATTTGATAAACAGAAGCGGATTCATCCAAACTTTATCGGGTGTTTTGCCTTCTTTCGTATTTCTACCCTTAACTTTTATAAGTAGTTGATTTTCACCAATGAGCATTTTTGCTCTATGGCTTTCATCCTCTGCAAGAGCTTTCAAAAACTCTGATGTATTATCAGATTCTAAGAATTTACTCATTTGCCTTCTCGGATTCCCTTCTACATTATTCCACTGCCGAAGCAATTCAGTTCCGTCAAAATAACCATCACTCGTGCGCTGAACCACAGAAAAACTATCAATGTATCGCACCATTTCTTGATTTGTTTTCATATTATAAATTTAGATTTTACTTAACAAAGATTTCTCCCTTTTACGGGAAAGTTCACGCTTGTTTTCTTCAAGTTCTTCCCAACGATTAATAATTTTGGCTCGTAAGTTTGCATCATAACCACTTGCGAGAAGAAGACAATCCTTTTTGGTGAGAATGTAACAAGACACTTCTTTGCTTCCACCGTTTGGCATAGGTTGAGGTCTTGATGATAATTCAAAACTGAATTGTCGTCTATCTTCCAGTTGTTCAAGGATATTGCGAATATCTCGCATTACATTTGAATGAGTTTTGCCCGTAATTTCTGCAATCTGTAAGGAGGTCATTGTTCTTTTTTTACCTTTTCCCTCATCAATAGGTATTAACTGATTAAAATTTTCCATATCTTTGCACTATAAAGTTAATGTTTTCCCCATCAGCGGCTCGGACATCTCCGCTTTTGGGGAATTATTTTGTCCGATCTTGTAGTAGGCAGGGAATCGAACCCCAATACGCCATTACTCGTACCTACTGAACCCTCCTTAATATAATAGTCACGCTTGACATAATAATAAAGAGAAAGGGCAAATCCCGATGAAGCCTAATGTGGTTGCCTGCCTCAAAGAGAATGCCCTATAATATTTTATTCCAGTTCATGACAACCACGAAATGAACCTAACAGCATTGTTTCCGACACAAATATAGAAACGATATTTTCACCATACAACAACCTAAAAATCAATAAAATAAATTCGGTAAACATCAGTAACAAACGGTAAGAATCGGTAAATAAAAACAGTTATATTTACTCTAAAATTTAGACATAATATAAATAATGCACGTATCTACCGTATTGTGACGAGATATTGGTTACAATTTATGATACCGTTCAAATAATTTAGAAATATAAAAGACTGTAAATAAATATATTGCAGAAAACGTGTTAGTCCCCATTCTTTTTATATCTTACCATAACATTGCCTTCGGATTCTATTTTACAGTTTCCACCATGAACATATACATAAACTTTAGCCACATCGCTTTGCCTTACATGTAGTTTAGCCCGATCATATACACTCACAAAAACTTTGGCGCAATCTTCCACTTCAAGAGTCAATTCACTATCATGGCGCAAATGGAGAGTAGCGGCTGTAAATTTACCGAAAGAAAGCTTGCCTGAACATTTACCGTTCAGTACATATACACCATTGTTGCCTCCGGTCACTGGTTCATCAACAAAAATAAGGTTTTGATGAAGCAGGCTCCGGTCAAAATTACCTTTTATATATTCCACCGTCGGATAATCGTGTTCAATACAAAAATCAATGCCCCGTATATACATTCCGATCAATTCTTGCTGGCTTTTATTGTTTTGCCAGTCACCTTGCCATTGTGTGCAGAGGCCATACGATACGGCATGACCTCTCAATTCACTATTCAATCTGTTCATAATCATATATTAAACTTGTTTACACCGTTTATATTCCTATGTAGTATATCCCTGATTTCTTCCACAAATTCCACATTCTTTGCTGTATTTATCTGTATCATTGTCAGTTGTTGTAATTGTGCTTGTGCTATTACATTATAGGCCGGGAACAATTCTTCAACCAATCTGCGCACATACTCCCGTTTAACACTCACGTCAGCCCGGATTGCATTTATATAAGAAGCCAAAAGGTTAGCGGTATTTTCAGTAACATTCTGTATGCCTTTAGATAAACCACTTCCACTGTCTTCTTCCTCTTCCTTCATACTGATACCATATTTCTTTTCCATATAGTTATTCAGTTTGTCAAGCATGGAATAGTAATCATCGGTTTTCTCACTTACCCCCATTAGATAGTCCGCAATACTTTCCAACTCCTTTTCGTCAAGAGAGAAATCCTTGCCGAAATAACCACTCATTCCATCCTCACCAAAAAGCATCTTTTGAAGCTGTTGCATGGCCGGTTCCAAAATACTTATTTTGAGAATGGAGTTCATAACATCACCCATAATGTCGGCAACCTTATTTTTGAAAGCTTCGGCACCATCCTCGCCTTTCTGCCATGCCTCATACAAGGCATCTCCCAGCTGTGAAGCCCAGTCTTTCAAATTAATGCCATAAAGAGATTCAGCCGTTTCTTCGGCAAAATCCTTTATTTGCTGTTTCATCTCCGCAATCTGATTCTCATAATCAGCCACCTTGCTATCATCCGTCTTCTTCTTGTCAATTTCGGCTTGCCGTTGTTTCTCCAATTCTGAAAGTTGTTCTTGCATCAAGGCACGTTGATACCCGTATGCACCACCTTCATCGTATGCCGAAACACGTTTTTGAAGTTTTTCCGCTTCCTGCTTATATTTCTGCAAAGACATCAAATCGAAGATGTTGATCTTTCCCTTATTGCGTATTGCACCAATCTGATTATTTAATTGATTCAACCGGGTACGGTCATTTTCTGCATCTACAAGTTTTAGTTCCGTGCCACTGCCCAAAAAACGTTCAAGAATACCGTCAATTTGTTCGTATATATATTGCAACTGTTGAGCACGAAGTTTACTCTTTTCAATAGCCTTATCGAGTTTCTTATCATGCGCTTGTGCTATCTTCCCAATCCAATTTACAGCTTCACCAGCAGCGGCAGCAATACCACCAACGATTCCACCTTTGGCGAATCCCTGCCCGATATTGCTTATAGAAGACATGGCATCCTGCACATTACCCATCGTGTCGGCCATACCCTCATTGCCCAAAGCATCGAACATGGAAGACATCTGTCCTGCAAAATTGCCGACAAGATCAGCACTTTCAGCGGCACTTTCTCCCAACCGTCCGATTTTCTTTTCCAGTTTGTCGCTGTCTTTTTCAGAAGTAAAAAGTTCTTTTACATTCTTCGCTAAGGTTTTGAATGGATTTACAGCCAACTGTGCATCTTGCAACTGGGGGATGGCTTTTATCAATTTATCCAACAAAGAATAAGCACCCTTAACATTTTCAATACTACCATCATCTTTCGTAAAAAAAGAAGTAAATCCATTGGGCTTTCCATCGCTATCATAGGAAACCTTTGCATTATTCTTGATTTCCCTTGCGATACGTTCAGCCTCTTTCAAATCAGAGAATGAACGTTGCTCTTTATCTCCAAATATTTTCTCCCATTCAGGTAACAATTGTAATAAGGTCGATTTTAATTCAATCAGCTTCTTATTATATTCATCAAGATAAGCCTTCTGAACATTGTTTAGACCTGACGTATCACCAACCAACTCCCCATTTTTTCCGACACTTAATCCAGTCTTTGATGCGTACTGTTCACTTAATATTCGTATCTTTTCTATCGTTGATCTTGCATTGGCAATAACCTTTGTATCATCAAGTGCAATACTTACCTTATCTTTCTCAAATGCCTCTTTAGCATCCTTCCACACCTTAAAAAATTGCTTATATAATGGGCTGTCTTTACCTCCTAATATACTTTCTGCTTCATCGTCACTCAAAGTGAATGGAAGATCAACAGCCTTTTCTTTGAGTTTCTTTTGTACTGTATCTATTAAATATTGCGCTTCATTCTCATAATCAGTCAAAAAACCAAAAGCATAAGTTGAAGCATCCTTCTTACTTGCACCGGCATTGATAAGCTGCTTGTATATATCCCATTTCTTTGAAACATCAGACACGTACCTTTCAAGTTCCTTTGTGGCCTTATCCGAAGCTTCTTTCATAGCGTTGGCATCAATATCCAAAAGCACTTTCCGTATAGAAACTTTCAATTCCCTACGCTCTTTGGTCTTATCGTCAAGCTGGTTAAGAATCTTATTCAATTCATCCCGATAATTTACAATATTCACCGGTTCTTTACCTTTAAATAAGGAATCAAAAATACCCGATTCTTTAACCTTGCTGGCAGCTTCTCCCTTTCCAACAATGTCAGTCCACTTCTTATATTCAGAATATGCCTCCTTTAGTAAGTTTACCCGTTCTTTCAATCTTTCGGCAAAGGCATCCTTTTTGCTCTTATCCTTATTTGGATCAGTGAGAGAAAAACCGATTTCTTTAGCTCCTTTCTCACCGGCTTGCATTGTGTCGAAAGCCTTTTTATAATCTGATACAATTTGCTTCTGCCAGTCGGGAAGTTTTGACAAGTCAATAGCTCCAATACCTGACAAATCTATTCCGGCTTTAATCAATACCGGCTTCAATTGATTTGTTGTCTCTTTAGCTTCCTTGTATCCTTTTTGTATTCCTTCAATGATTTTCTCTGAATCTGTGGAAACCTTTATTTGGGCTTCAAATTGCCCATCTGTGGCTTCATTGAACTTTTTCTGCAAATCAGAAAAACTTTGACTGGCTTCTGTATATTCAGCATTAATCTTGATATTGAACTCTTCTTCAAGAGTCTTCTCGTTAAAGAAGTCTCGCATATATTTCGGCATCTTCTCGAACGTATCAAAGAAAGAACTTATATCCAAACCGATAGCTATTTTCTGCGCATCACTCAAATTCTCCAAATCCCAGCCGGCAGCTTTCAGCCTCGACTTGTACCCAGATAGGAAGTCTTTCATATCCGGCAATACATCTTCCATATAAATACGCTTAGAGTTTTTCCACGCTTTCCGCAATTGAAAAATATCATCTCTATATCCTCCAGTGAAAGGCAACTCATTATTCAGGCTGGCCAATGCTTTGGGGTATTCTTTGAGAATGGATAGCTGTTCTTTCAGCGGTTTACCCGAAGCGGCTTTGGCAAAATCACCATGTTTGGCTATAACTTTCTGCATGGCGGTGGAATACTCGATATAGCTGCCTGACATGCGGCCAATAATCTTGTTTACCCGTTCCTCCGCATCAATGTAGTCATTGATATTTTCAAGAAAACTGTCATCAAAATAACCGTCAGTCGCTTCATTGGCATGTTCAGACGTACCTTTTATGGCATTCAACAATCTATAAGCCTCTTTTGTATCATTCAAAGCATTCCGAAGCAATATATATTGTTCTGCAAGGCTTTTAACCGTATTTCCTTCATCATCAGTCTTAAACGTTTCATTAAAAGTGTCTGCCCAAACTGGAGAATAATCCTTTAATGCTGTTTTCATTTCTTCAATAGAAGAAATCAGTGAGGCATCATTCGCCTTAAAAGGATCAACATCAGCAAATTTTTGAGCTTCTTTCGTTAAATTCTTGAAACCGTCTTGTGCTCTTGTTGTCAGCTCGGAAATACGCTCGTTCATTTCGTCAGCCTTTTGCCCGGACTTATACCATAATTCAGTAATGGCAAAAAGTCCAGCGAACAAATACATGTATGGATTGAACAAACCCTTAAAAGCAGTCCAAACTTGTTTGGCTCCATAACTAAGCATTGTCATTGCCACACGAGCTTTTCCAGCTGACATAGCCACTTGAAGTTCAGCTTTTGATATATTAAGTAATTGGGTAATATGTCCTGCCTGACCTGATTTAATTTTCCCAAGTGTTATCAACCTCAACGCTTGTTCTTTGTTCAATGCGCCACTAACAGCCAATGCCCTCCATTCTGCGGTAGTCATAGCATTTCTTGAAGCAATCAATCCTTTTTCAGCGGCAGTTAAAGTGCGGTAATTGGAAGCCATCACTAAATCCGCTGCTGTTTTCTGTTTAGCTGCGAGTGTTCCTTTTATTAATGTAGCATTTGCCACTCCCATGGCACGTGATCCTGCATAAACCGCAACCCGATATGTTCCAAACGCAGCTGTGGCCGCTGTTATAAAAGGTACAATTTCTTTCCAATTTTGAGCAAGGGTGGTAAGGCTTTCGGCAGTCCATTTCAATGTACTACCCATTGACTCCGCAATATCACCAAGCATAATGTCAATCGCATCAGCCAAGTTCTTCCATTTGGACTTAACTGATTCTGAAAGAACTTCCTGCATATTATTAAACATGCCACCATCATCCGTAAGTTCCCAAAGAACATCTTTTACATCCTCAAACGTAACCTTCTTTTTCGAGATCATATCAAGCACTTCACCGGCACTGACAATGCGGCCTTCCAACTTGCTGAATCGCTCGGCCAGTTTATCCACCATAGGAATGTTCGCTTCCGTCAATTGTCGTAATTCCGTTCCTTTCAAGAATTTAGCAGCCTTTATCTGACCGTAGGCCAATATGATACGTCCCATATCAACACCTACACCGGCTGATATATCAGCCAGCCTTTTCATGGTATCATACAATTCATTGTATGGTATAGAATACGCGGAAAGTTGTTTGGCATACTGATTCAAGTCCATAACCCCGAACGGAGAAGCAACAGCCAGTTTCTTAATCTGATTGAATATGGTTGTAGCTTTGCCTTCATCTTGCAAGATAGAGGCCATTGCAATTTTCTGATTCTCCAACTCACCACCAATATCAACCACTGCACGTAAGAAATTTTGTGCCGCATAAATGGAGTATAGCCCCAAAAATTCATTTCTTAATTGTCCGACAATACTCAACTGGCTGTTCATTGCTCCATTCATATTGAGAGTGGCTGTCATGTGCCGCCTTGCTGCATTGGCTGATCTCTCACGGGCATTAGCCAAATCCAGTTCCGCTTTGGCGGCACGGGCGGCTCTTTGTCGCGCAAGCTCACGTGCAGCTGCGGCAGAAGCCTCCGCTTTGGTTTGAATGGCTGCGGCTTTGGCGGCGCGTAAATCACTTGCTGTAAAGTTTGTATTCAACCCGGCGGCTTGCAAGGCGGCACGGACAGCTTGTGTGGTACTGGCCTTATCCACTACCACATTGATCTTAAACTTCTCACTTTGAAGCAAAGTCTTCATATCGCCAACCAACTTCTTCTTGTCAAAACCCACATCAAGTTTTGCCTGCAAGTCTTTGGTGATTTCCGCTTTCAATTTTTTACGTTGTTCCGCTGTCTTATCACGGAACAGTATATCAAAATATAAATTACCGAGATCAGCCATATATTATTGTGTTTGTGTTACTTATAATCATTAATGTTAATTGCTGTTTCTCCATTGCCATACTTATCTTTCCAGCGTTTGGCAGCATCCTCTATTTCGCTTACGGAAGGGGATTTGAAGTTCTTCGTATCGTGCTTCTTTTCCTTGTTGTCCTTGTCACAATCTGTAACCACAATAGACACATCCATTGCCAATAGTTCAATTTGTGCATTTGTAAGTACCCAATAAATACCAAACAAGGGCTTGCTTATTGGAATCCCAAATACTCTCAAAGGCTCTGTCAGCCACGGATAGGACTTGCCTATTTCCCACGTTTGTCCGTAGCTGGTTCGTGAAGGATATGCTCTGCTTCCTCTTTTGTCATTGTCATCATCGTGTCCTTCATCGCGGTCAGATATATGGTAGCAGTCAAGTAGTCTTCCACTGGAATTTTTTTTTTGCCGACGGCTATAACCTTCATCAGCTCATGATCTCCATATTGTTTGATATAAAAGAACCATCGCCACAAGAAAGGATAGAAGAACTTGATCTTCCAATATCCGTTCAAAATGATAGCGGCTGCACATTGGCAACTGATCTTATCATCATTTCCCGATTTCTGCATGGTACTGGTGAATTTGCGTATAGTCCCTCTTTTCAGCCATGAAATACCATATTTCTTTCCTCGGACTTCCACATAGTCCACACTGTCTTCCAACACATCATTCAATAGCCTTTCATCCTCCGGTGTAGGAAGTGTTATGTCATTCTTCTTTGTCATATTTTATCGTGTTTTATACGAAAAAAGGTGGTGGCCGGTATCAAGTAGCTCACCACCTTTTCGCTGATATGAATTTTGCAAAGTGTTATATCCTAAGTTTTTTATTCGGACACTTTTTTACGTAAAATGTAAATAGAGGCACCCTTAGCATCATTCAACGGAGAAACAGATACATTAAAGTACCCCGGCTTATCCTGCTCGCTGACGAAGTTGCTATACCCCTCAACATTCGGTAAGAACAAGGCTGTTTGACGGTCTTCACTACGCATGAAGAGTCCTCCGATTACTTTCTTCGGTTCGATATTGTAACCTTCACCTTCATAAGTCTCACCATCAATGGTAGCAGTCATAGTCACCGTTTCCGCTTTCTTGTTCAGTAACAAGTCATTGATCTTTCCTGCCACGGAAGGTACTTGAAACTGAATATCGGAATCTCCAGCATTAGCAATAGAAGTCCAAGTTGCTCCGGTTGTCAACTTGATCTTGGAAACATCGGCAGCTCCGGTATCAAATGTAACTCCGTCAGAGAGTACCGGCAGCTCCATATCAAAAGCCGCTAAAGTTGCGAGGTCACTATTGACTTTGGACACATAATAAACCTCCTTCATCTGATTAAAGAGCACCTTTAACTCTTCCAGTTTGGTAGTAATAGAAATCTCTGCCATAATCGTATCTTTTTAAGTTTGTGTCATTTGTTTATTATTAGCTTCGCTTGTATTATTAAGGAATGAAAACCGAGTCCGTCATTTCCTCCGGGAAGCAATCGTGGACTTACAGCTGAAAACAATTCCGTCACTATTGGAAATTTTGAAACCACTTCCATTTGCATTTCATCCAAACGGACTGTATTCTCAATACCGTTTGAGCGATCATGCGCAAAAACGTTTATCTGACAGTAAGTGTCTTGGTAGGTACTTCCTTTATCTTGGATAGTTTGTGGCAACCGGATAACAACAAAGTCCTTCATCGCCTTTTGTTCAGCAGCCGGACGATCTGTTATGAAAACCTTTTCACCAATGCCGGTTACTGCATCAGCGATTTGTTTTAATATATCCATACGTCTATAAACTGTCCGTCCCATCATTTCATTGGTTTAAAGTTCTTGAATAATGTATTTTGTGCCCTTTGAAATGTTCCGGTCAGAACATCTGCATTCAACACATTCTCCAAATAGGTTGAATATTCAGTACCCGTGCACATTACTATCTCAAATCCTTTACGTGATTCCGACTTATATCTTTTCAAGAAATCAAAGGAGAATGCTTCGCCATAACCTTTATCAGTTTCTATTGTTCCAGTAAAACGTCTGTTCTGATTATCATAACTGACACCTACAAATGTTTCACCTTTAGTCAGCTTTACTCTCACCGGTTGTTTCATTGAATCTCCACTACAAACGAAATAGGAAAATCTACCGTCCATGAATAATCCGCACGCATAACTGGTTATTGTATTACCCGTAAGATTCCGAAAGCCTGACTTGTTATCAAGTGCATCTTGGATAAGTTCTTCACAGCATTTAGTCAAGACATCAAAGATATATCCTGAAACAAGCTCCTTTGCCTTCCTTATTCCTTCATCAAACAATACTTCATTGCTCCGGTTATCCATGCGTTAATTTTTTGCAAGATTGAAATACACAGTTGTTCCCAAATTTCCGGCATAGCTATCAGTAACCATACATTGAGTGAAAGTGCCTTGTCTGTCCGTGACATCTATCAGATCACCGGCCAATATTCCTTCAACAATTCCGGGAAGGCTCAACAGATAATCGCTCTTTATCACATTATCGGTTTTGAATGTCCGCAAATTTGTACTACCTTCCTTTCGGCATATACCTTCATACAAGATCACCTTCTCACCATCACTGAAAGAATCCTCACCTATAATTCGGTAAACAGTACATTTGTGCGGATGCCGTGGATTATTTACTTTCATACTCAAAAATTGACTATTCTGATTTTAGTGCCCTTTACAACTTCTTCATCCCATTTCTCATACAGTTCTTTCGCCATTTCACGGAGTTGCCGCTTGTCGTATGCGCTGGTCTGCCAACCACCTTCCTTATGCTTCCATCCCCCGTCACTGTCTTCGGTATCATTCTTACTGCTTGGAGTGCTTGCACACCACATATAAATATCGGCAGTGGCAAGATCAAGTTGCCTTTCGGTCAGTTCACTTACCATTGTTCCAAAAGCGATTTTCCGCTTGACAAGAACCCTTTTGAGGGCGTTATCCGCTATTTCATAAGCGGTTGCGCCACTCAAAAAGTCTTCAATGGTCATATCTTCCGTATGAGAAAGTTCCTCACTCATTCTTGCATGAAGTTAAGAGTTACACAGTCACAGTAGAAATGAACATATACTGCGGCATTCTCGGCACACACATTTGGGCGGCTTCACTTTCAATATAGATTGAATGTGTTTCAGGATTGGCTCTCTGTGTCAGTTTCAAACGTCCACCGTCATAAGAAGCAACCTTGTTTGCCTCATATCCCAAAGTCAAAGGTTCCACACCTTGAATTGTACCAATCTGACCTACCGGTATAAAGGCGATATTGGTAGCCTTGAAGTTTTCCACTTGTTCAGTGATAAGATCAGGCTGTCCGTCTGCATCCTTACCGGGCTTGTCAACAAAAGCATAGCTGTCACGTGGTACGATTTCATCCACTTTAACCAGTTTCTTGAAAATGGCTTTCAGGCGGTCTTCATCTTCATTCTGTGCATTGGCAATAACCGTACTATCATCCGTCACAGTCGGATAGAGAGAATGACCGATACGTTTAAGAACCGCAGTATGAGTCATTAAATCATCCCACAAGTCCTGCGCCAGCTCCATCCTGATCTTGCCCAAATAATGATATTTGCGGCGAATCTCTTTCACTCTGTTCTTTATATCCATAATCGGATCAGAGGCAGAGCCTTGATTTGCCGGAATATGTTCATCCTTAGTCCACCAACGGCTTGTGCCGGCCAATACCTGGTAATGGTTTTCAGGGATATTAAAGTCAATAGTGATACCCTTCAAACCACGTGGGTTGTTATCAGTATCAATAGTGAACTTACCCGTGGAAACAATTCTCATTCGCTGGTGAGTAAGCGCATTGTAGTACGATCCGATAAGACCGTCAGCACTTTCATCAAGCAAGCCCAAGAACACATTCTGCATCTCTTCCGTCAATGCGGACATGCCTACCCGTTGCAACAGCTGTAATTGTTGTCTCACAGTCACACGGTTCAAACGGTAGAACTTCTTTTGAGTCGGGATATTACCCGTCCTTCCTTCGAGTTCTCCCAATGCAGCTTCATAACCCGGACTTTCCGGATCAACGTAAGCTGGCAGCGTTTTCACGCCGAGGCTCGTAATAAGCTGGGAGAAAGTATAATCCAACTTGGTTGCTTCAAATTCAAAACCATCAATTTGAAGTAGGTCATACTTCTCCTTGTAACGGTCAATAAATTCTTGCCAAGTGTCCCCACCAAGCCCATATTCGATAACCTTGTACAAATCAATAGGAAGTGTATTCATACAATTGTCGTGTTTTAAATGTTATTTTCAAATTCTTCTACTGCACCCATACAATTTGAGGAAGTGTAGTAATCTTTTGCAGGATAGCAACCACTTTTTCGTCAAACATGTACTGATAAATCTCTCCGGCATAGACTACTGTCCCACTGGCCTTCGTGTTTTCACTGGCTACAAGAACATCTTCTTGCAAATAGCCATTAATACCAAGAGTGGTAATATCTGATTCAGCCGCCTTAATCTGTTCGTCCGTATAGGCTTTAAAAGTCTTGCCTGAAAGATCAAACTTCACTGCTGTACCGGCAGGAATCTTGCCAACCGCAACCCAATCGGAAATGTTACTCACCATACCACCGCCCGGATAACGGTGACGGATTTCACGCCACACTTTACGGGCATGTCCGTATTTCACGGTGTTCACATCAAACGTGTTACCCATTGTTCCCATACATTTATTGTTTTAGAGTTAATAATTTCAATTCTTCTTCCAGCCTTCCTTCTTGCCTTTACGTTCAAAGTATCTGCTGGCTGCATTGTGTTGTGTTCCACCTGAACCGTCAGAAGTTCTTGGGGCGGTGCCATAACCCCTGCACGCCTTATATTCTGCATCATATTTCGGCAGAAATTCAGTAACCAGTTCATCCACAGTTTTCTTGGTATCGAAAGTTACCCCTTGTAAGGTCTTGCTCAACACATAATCATCATTCGCTTGTTTGGCCTTCATTGCAGCCGTAACCTTCTTCAACAAATCAGCTTGAACCTTTTTGCTGTCTTCCGCGTCTAAACGTGCTTCCAGTTCTTTCAGTTTCTTCTCCAGTTCATCATCGTTTTTCGGTGGTACCGGTGGAGTTGGAGGTGTCGGGGGAGTCGGTTGGGGCTTATAGTTTTTCTTAAAGTCCTCAACTCTGGTTGCGACATCATGGTTGTACTGTCCTTGCATCCCTTTCAGAAAATTCACAGCCTTGTTCCAATAAGCCTCGTCAGGCTCCGAACCTTCGGCTATGGGATTAAGTTCTACATACGTCTGTAATGTCTGCGGTGAAAAACTGGTTTCTCCAAGTTTCTCACTTAATGTGGATAAGATTTTTTCTTGTTCCATCGTGTTTATTTTGTGTTTATGTTGAATAAAAAAAGAGTCAGACAATGCTTTTTGCATCAATCTGACTCTTTGGTCTTATTTTCCATTTAATAGTGGGCAGTATTGGACTCGAACCAATGAAGACGAAAGCCAATAGATTTACAGTCTATCCCGTTTGCCACTTCGGTAACTACCCGTTTTGCGGAAGCAGAAGGATTCAAACCTCCGAAGCCTTTCAGCTTGCCTCTTTAGCAAAGAGGTGGTATCGTTCACTCACCCATACTTCCAATATGCGACCTACAAGATGTCTCGGTGAAACCACCGCATTTCCCTTGTATTTCGGACGTTATTCATTCTGTGTAGCGTATCAGAGAATCGAACTCTGGTTTCCACCGTGAAAAGGTGACGACCTAACCGTTAGTCGAATACGCCATTTGTTGAGATACAAGGATTTGAACCTTGAATAGCAGAACCAAAATCTGCTGTGTTGCCATTACACCATATCTCAATATGCGCGAAGAGAAGGACTCGAACCCCCGACAATCAGGTTTGGAATCTGACGTTCTTCCAACTGAACTATCTCCGCTTCATTGCGCCCGGTGATAGAATCGAACTACCGACCTTTACATTAACAGTGTATTGCTCTACCAATTGAGCTAACCGGACAATATACCTATACTCACCTAACCTGCGATACCCCATTTCAGCGTACCTGTGGGAATTGAACCACACCGTATAGGTTTTGTGGAAAGAGATGAAATCGAATCACCTTAACCGGATTTTCAGTCCGGCGCATACACCACGTCTGCCATCTTTCCATATTCTCCCTTTATCCCCATACGCCACATCGAAGGGAGAAACAATGCGGCAACTCCAACTATTGTTGCGGAGATTCGACTCGAACGAATGACCTTTGGGCTATGATCCCAACGAGCTACCAGCTGCTCCACTCCGCGATATTATCCTGAAAACTACTTTGTACCCACAATATCCACATTTATGTAGTTCTTGCATCTACGACACTTCACTCTCAATATAACAACACCATTGACATAGCTTATATCAGTTAGTTTCTGACCGCATATCGGACATAAAACTATCTTGTTGTATATTTCCCTTTGATCTGCATCTTTATCCGCACTAATTTTTATCATACTCCATGTTTTCGTTGCAAATATATGTACTGGATTTCTTTTCTCAAAACATTTTTGATATTATTTTCTATTAAAATGTAGAAAATAATACTCTTTATGCGTATTTTTGTACTGCAATATTAGAATCAGAGCTTATAGGCCGGTCTCCACATGTGTAATGTGAGGATCGGTTTTCTTTTTATGGAGAAATATAGTGGAATAAAAACGGTTAATGCCAGTTTGGTGCTTGATTATGAATATATCCAAATGTTAAGGGACGCGGATAGGAAAATTCCTAATCCGAATAAGATAATCGCACAAGGTGGAGGGCAGGAAAACATGCTCTCCACCCCGGCTGATATTACCATCTGTGGGGGATGCCGTGGAGGAAGTAAAACTTTTACTCTTCTTATGGAAACATTGAAAGATATAAAAAATAAAAACTTCCGTTCTGTGCTTCTCCGGCATGAGATAGACGATCTCTCTGATATGGTAGAAACATCATCCACCTTATATGATGATTTTGGGGAATACAACAAGTCCAAAAACGACATGCGCTGGAATTTCTATAAAGGTGGATTTTTAAAATTCAGCTATCATGCTGACACACTTGACGATTTCAAAAAGCGTTTTCAAGGTAAACAGTTCGCATATATAGGTGTGGATGAAATAACCCACATGGAATATCTCAAATTCAAATACCTTATCACTTGTAACCGTAACGCCTTTCATATCCGTAACCGCTTTATCGGAACATGTAACCCTGATCCTGACAGCTGGGTTGCAAAATTCATTGACTGGTGGATCGGAGAAGATGGTCTTCCAATCCCGGAACGTGATGGCAGAGTCCGGTATTGTTTTATGGACGGGGACAATGTTTCAGGTATATATTGGGGAGATACCCGTGAGGAAGTATATGAGCAATGCAAGGATATTATACACGCCTACTGGAAGCCGGAGTATGAGCAATATGGCACACCACAAGAACTGTTTATCAAGTCGGTTACTTTTATTGAAGCAAAACTTTCCGATAATGTAAAACTGATGTCTTCTGATCCGACCTATTTGGCTAACCTTGTCAACCAGTCAGACGAACAACGCGCACGCGATCTTGACGGTAACTGGAAATACAAAGCTGCCGGAGATGATATAATAAAGCTGACTCACATGGAAGCCTTATACCGCAATTCCATGCAGATAGGTGATGGAATACGCCGGGTATCATGTGATGCGGCATTTGAGGGTGGCGACAGTCTTGTCATGTGGCTGTGGGAAGGATGGCATATAAGAGACATATTTGTTTGCAAACTTGACAGCAAGAAAACAGTCGATACCGTAAAAGCGATGCTGGAAGAATGGCATGTAAGAGAAGAATGCTTCACCTATGACCTTAACGGACTCGGACAAATATTCAAAGGCTTTTTCCCGAATGCAATCCCATTCAACAACAAAGAAGCCGTGGAAGAGAAATTCAAATACATCTATGCGAATTTAAAATCACAAGCGGCATATCTGTTCGCACAAAAAATTATCAACCGGGAGATTTCCATTGAACCGACTCTTCTTGAACGCAAGTTCTCCGGCAAAGGGTTTGAGAAAGTTCCCCTTAGACAGATTCTCGACAAGGAAAGGAAAGCGATACGAAAGGATGAAGACAGTGAAGAGAAAGGCTGGACTATTATCAAGAAGATTATAATGAAAAAATTAGTAGGTCATTCTCCCGACTTCATAGAAGCATTGCTTATGCGAATGATTTTTGAAATTAAACATAAACGCAAACACATAAAAGGTTTAGGATTAATATGATAGCAGAGATTCTTACAAAAAAGCCTTTTGCAAGGGTTACTCCCGAAGGTTACTTGCAAGGCAGGATTACGAGCGATTTAAGAAACGCATCGTTCACAAACAACAGTGATAGGCTGACATGGCAGCTCATTTCGCAGGCTGATTTTATCCGTGAGTTTTATCCTTCAGGGCACAAGATCAATTCGGAATTGTTTTACCCGGACAGACTGAAATATGACGAAGAGAAGAAACGGTTCTTCCGGGAGAAAGTATTCCGTGCTTCTTTTCCCTTTCAGATGATAATCACTATCCAACAACTTGTACATCTATGTGGCAATGACATTCATCATGAGCTGACCGATACCAAAGTTGATGAAAGTTCACGGGAAATATTTCTCGAATTTCAAAAAGGATGGCTGGATAAAAATATGGAGATTGCATTTTACGAATATGCCAAAAGTGTAAAAATAACGGGAGATGCAGCAATCGTATTCTATATGAATGAAGGCAAGGTGTTCACCAAGAATCTCTCCTATTTTGATGGTGACACTCTTTATCCTCACTACGATTCCATAACCGGTCAAATGACACTGTTTGCCCGGCGATACAGCGACTATGACGAAGAGGGAAAGGAACTCATTTCTTGGGTGGAAGTGTGGGATAATAAAAAAATGTACCGTTACCGGCAGGATAAAAGGGGAATAGCCGGAGCAATAAACAAAGTGAAACAGTATTTCGGTATTGAAGGATATACATTAGTGGAAGAACACGATCATGGATTTACCGAATGTCCGGTTGTATATTATCGGGACAAACACGGTGCCTGCTGGAGCTTTTCACAAGATAATATCGACAAGTACGAACTGGCTATTTCCCATTTGTGTCAAAACAATATGGCATACGCATTTCCAATCATGTTACTTAAAGGTGAAGATGTTGAGATTCAGGGAGATATGTATGGTGCGGTAAAAGCTATCACTATGGGGAAGGATGATGATGCAGGCTTTATGAATCGTCCCGAAGCATCACAATCATTTGAACTTCAAATTAATACATTACTTAAAATGATTTTTATGGGGAGTTTTGTTGTCATGCCTCCCGAAGTAAAGTCAGGAGATTTACCGGGTGTTGCTATCAAGCTGATCTATTCACCATCTTTGGAAAAAGCCATGATTGACTGCAAGGAATTTGACGAATCAATAGACAAAATGAAACGGCTGTTCCTGCACGGATATGGAACAGAAAAAGGCCAACTTACCAAATTCCTCAATTTGAAAATTTTTTCGTGGGCAGTTCCATACGTCCACCAAAATGCAGCCGAATTGGTATCGAACTTGGTACAATTAGTCGGTGCCGGTATTTTATCAAAAGAAACCGGCTCGGAAGAATCCGGCTATGGAAAAAACAATGAATGGGATCGTATCATGCGTGAATATAAGGAACAGCAACAAGCTGACTTGCTATATCAACTGAAAATCAAGAAAAATGAAAATAAAGAGGGTAATGCAAAATGATCTGTACCAACGCGGAGCGCGAAAGCAATCCCGTACTCCGCGCTCTGAATCCAATGTAACTATACATTAGGAAAAGCCGCCTCTGCCTACATAAAATAGACAGAGGCTTTACTTTTTCAACAATTTGGTTGATAAGCTTGTGTTATAACAAGTCAGCTTCTACATTGCAAATGTAATGAATGAATTGAATATGACACTACTTTCGATACAATTTTTTATTATAAGGCTTTCGAGGATATTTCCGGTTAAGCTTCTTTTGCAGATCATCATTGATACTTTCATTCAGAAGGATTTTAGAATTTAGCACCCGGACTTCTCCAGTAAGTTCCATAATAGTTTTAGATTGTGTCGCATTTTGTTTTGAAAGCTCAACATTGGCAATAGCCAGTTTGCTGCATTCTGATGCAAGATGATTGAGTTTCTTTGTGCTGATTAATGATAATCCAAACATAATATTCTGATATTTAGTATGTTAAATAATTATATTGCTGATACGGGAACGGCAAAGCATTTACAATGACCGTGATACGGTGGTAATTTGTCCCATTCCACATGAAATCCGACTTCATCGTCACAAATGTTACAAGGATAGGAGCTGCCACGCATGACAAAGAACCCTACGGCTCCACAGGCTTTAGCCTGCAATTCCCAATGCTTCATCCAACCCTCTGCCACAGCATACTCCGTCAAATCTGACAGTGCAGTCCAAGAGCTTACAGTACGTCCTACTCCAAAAGACTCCTGAACACCGAGTCTTGAAATAATCGGATAACCCTTTGAAATAGCTCTCTGTACATGCTCATTAAGCAATGGCGTTTTTACCGACTGCCTGATAGATGAAAGTAATTTGTCTTTGGAAAGGTTCAGTAGTAATCCGGCGGCAATGGCCGTTTCAACCTCCTTTGAAAACCGGTCAACATATTCTCTTGCACGTTGTGTGAAGGTTTTGCCGTATGATTCTCGCGTTATACATGTTATGATTGCATCCTTATTATCCTCATGTGTCGCTACTGCCAAAGTATAAGTATAGTCTTCAATTATTTCAAGAAGGGATAAAATAATGGCATCCACTTCCTCCTGCAACTGTCTGTTTGCTGAAAAACGGAATAGTTCAGGGCTGATCTTGTACCGGTATGAAATATCTATAATTTGCTTTGCCGCCTCGATCATTACAATTTGAAGATTGGTACGCATGGATAGCTCCGCATCCAGACGTTGACGGAGGTATTCTTTGGCCTCTTCAATTTCCTTATCAGTCGGTACCCTCATTTTTATGTTCCTCCTTAATACCTTCCTTGATACTATTCATGTTTCTCTCTTCTTCCAGTATCTTGGCATCATCTTCCGGTGATACTGGTTGCTGCAAGCCTCGTAGCCGTTCGGTAAGATCAGAATAGCTTTTAAAAAACTCTTCCATAAACTTAACGTCAGGGGTTGCATTACTAATAAGGAAACATACTTTGATCCATGTTTCCAAATATTCACGAAGTTCCTTATTGTTGGTTAACTCCCGAATCCGGGAAAACATTCCGTTATCATCCCGAAAACGCATACTCCAAAAACCTGACACTGCCTTAATACTGATCCAGTCATGTTCACTACCATTATCCCTCGTAACAATAAAGTTACCTACCTGAATACCATTTGTTTTTTTGCTCATAATCCTATTTTTAATTTACGTTCAAATCTATCTCCAAGATTAAAAAAGTATTCCTTACCGTAAGAGTTTATACGTTCTTCATCCGATGATACTTTATTCATTTCATGAATCAAGCAACTATACCTATCATCATCAGGAAGAAGCCCTTTGCACTCTTCTCTGATATAAATATGATGCTTCCCATTTACCCAATAAAATTCAGAGAGAAATCCACCAAGAAGCATTTCAATCATTTTTTGGTGTCTGACAGACAATTCTCCTTGCACTGCTATATCCATTACAATGCTCTTACCTTCTATTGTCTTCAATTCACATGAATAGTTCAAGGCCCGAAGAATAGACATCAGCTCAACACTTAACTCTATGTGATTCATATTTTTCATACTTTTACTATTTCAAATTCATCTGCATGTTTCTTACCAATCCAATCCCGTTTCTGATTTTCAGTTGCGCTTTCGTAGATTCTTCCTCGCTTAGACAAATGCCTTTTCCTAAAAATACCTTCTTCTCCAAGTTTGTCATAATCTCTTCTTGAAGGGGATAATCCCTTTGCCCTGCAAAAGAACAATCCCGTTTCCTTGTGTCTAAATTTTACTGCCATGCTTATTCCTCCCATGGATTTTCGTCTTCTTCCTCAACGTAAATCCGTTTTAATTTGTCTGATACTTCTTCAAGCTCACGCTTCATTTGATTTACATGAAATCCAGCTGGCATAGGGATTTCCAATGCTCCCCGTAGGTTATCTATTTTTTCAATAACCTCTGCAAATTCATCCGGTGCGATCATACTATTTGGTTCTTATTTTTAATTGTTTGATAATCTTCTCCACAGCGTCCAAGTCAAAAACAGTTGTTCTCTTCTCCATGTGGTACGTCCCCTCCAGTTTCTTCTCCCGGAACAAACGCTGGACTTGATAAATGCTCAATGACAAGCAGGCCGCAAGCCCTTCATGGGTATAAGCGTATCGTTTGCCATCTTGATAAACCGGTTTAGCGATCCTTTGCTTATAGTTACCCCGTAGGTCTTCCCGTTTCTCATAATAGAGTTTTTCCGTCAAGGCTGTTCCATACAAACCATACACCTGACCATTCGGGGTTCTTTTTTTACGATAACCGGCTTCCGAAAGAATACGTCCGAATACTGTCACATTCTCTTCTTTGGCATTATTGTCCCTACACCATTTGCAATATTTCCGGTACAGAATGGCCGAAGACATCCATTTGGGTTCAATATCGGCAATTTCCTCATAGCGGCACAGATAGTTCATTTGATACATGAACTTCATTACGGTACTACTTTCCGACTGATATTCATCCATGACATTTTCAAGCTCCTTACTGTCTGTCAACTTATAACCATTGGCGATAAAACGGTCACGTCCTTCCAATATCCAATTGAATATAGCTGGGTATTCGGCCTCCAAATCCCGTGACAGTTCTTTTTTCTGCCGGGCTTTGGGTATCTCCACCTCAAAGGGAATAATGCAAATACGCCGCCTCATTCCATAGCTCCAGTCTTTCAAATACGGCATTTGGTTGGCATTTGCCATAAGCAGGGGAATATTGTAAGCAGTGAAGTTATCGCCATAGATAGGCCGGGCTTCGGTAGGTTCACCACTGATAAGGCTCTTCAACGTGTCACTATCCTTACCAAACTCTAACGCTTGTATTTCAGAACAGTAGTTCAACCGCTTGCCATTAATGAAAGCGATATTTTTTTTTCTCTCATTTCCAGTAATCAATGCACCTATGCCGAAATTGCTGACATTCTCCCGGCCAAGTATGCCCATGATCGTTTCAAAGACTACACTTTTGCCATTGGAGCCGGAGCCACGAAGAACAAGCATAGTTTCCATTTTCGCCACACGCCGGTCAACAAAAATACTTCCAAGAAACTCCTGCAAAACTTTTTGCATGTTTTTGTCCGGCAAAACTTCATCCAGGAACATTCTCCAAAGAAAGACATGCTCTTCCGGCTTGTAGTCATAGGGAACGCATGTAGTCTGTACCCAACGGCGGTTGAAAGAATGTGCACGGCGAGCATTCATATCAAACACACAGTTATTGAACACCACAATGGCATTATCAGGCTTCAAGGCTTTTCCTGCCACCACACGCTTACAGACTTTCAGTACACCCTCCACACGGGAATAATCACCATTGGGCATTTTGCATTTACGCATCAAGTCATATATCAGGTTACCAAAATCATCCCATGCCATCTCTTCATATATCCGGCCACTGAAATAGTAAGGAGTACCATTGAACTTACAAATCGAAGATCGTATAATGGCTGCACGCATCAAGTCCTGCACAGCGTCAACACGCGCTGCACTTTTGGACTCTTGTAAGGCGGCATCCAGTTTCTCGCCTTTCATAAGCCCAAAGACCTCATTTAACAACTTCCTATACTTTCCCGACTCCATTTCAGTCTTTAAATTTACCAGTCCTTACCTGATTGATACAGTCAGCAACCCATCCAACAAGATACGAGAATGTTTCCTGATTAGCTAAATCCACTTTTGCACCTATATAATCAAATATGTTCATCGCTATATGTGAACTTTCATGAGCGATATTTGCTATAGTAATGGCATTCTTACTTTCAAATCGGACAAGAATACCACCCAAATTTCGCAGTTTATCACGAACACAGTCCACAATGGCATCAGCAGTATCATCCCATTCACTTACACCTTCAAATCTATCTGAAAATGTATCTGTACTGACTGCAACCCACAACTTGCGTGGATATATCACCGGATCAAACTCATGTATTTTCATAAAATATCATTATATATTCAAAAACAAGTGTTTTTGATAGTTTTATGCCTATTTTCAGGCCGTTTTACGCCACAAATATAGTCTATTTTCTACATAATTATCATATAAATACTATTATTTTCTACTTAAAATATAGAATAAACACGTGCTTTTGAAGGCTTTTTTATCATATTTTGTATTCATAGCACCATTCAATATAAGTAATCATAAAATATTGGCAAACAAAGGATAACGACTCTATTTCAATAGGAAATACAGATGGAGCATTCTCTCTGATATGTATGGTTTATGTAGGGTTTTAAAGGCAACTATACATATATAACATATTGAAATACAAATCAATGGAAAAATAGTGCATAGTATGTATAGTTTTTTATGCAAACCATATTATATATATTTTTTTCCATACGCAATTTACATATAAACTATACATACTATACATTAAATTTCCATTGACTTAATAATGAATGATTTACACATGTATAGTTATGAAGTAAACCATACATATACTATACATTTTCAGAAGTAAAACTATACATCAGACATTCACTTTTGTAATTTATCATTGGAAAAGCCTTAAAAACATCCATTATTGACTCCAAAAAAGAAAAAAAATAAAAATCTTGACCGGGATTGAAACATGCTTGGTGTCTTGGGTAGCCGGGGGGGGGGTGCCCTCCCTGCTTTCATTCCCCAGTTGACCGGCAAAGAAGGAGAAAAGCCGCGCTTTGCCTTGATTCTCTTTATATTATACCTATAATATTAAATATTATCCGGCTTTTCCGCTTCTTCTGCTTTCCGCTTTGCTCGATCAGCTATAAAAAGGCTACATCTATAACATTGCAAAGGTAGATAATAATGTACTGTTTCCTCTTCTTCTGTATTTTCGTCCTTCTTCATTTGCTGGAGATCGGCAATTTTCATTAATACATCCGCACGATCTTTCCCCCTCAAATAAGGCAAGGTTTGTTCGAGACCTGATAAAACCGCGTCTTTATCCCGGTATTGTACAACATTCCCGGCTTTTTCTTCCTCTTCTGCTTCTGTGTTTTTCTTTTTCTTCTTGCTTTTGGGGCTATCATTGTCAGGAAGGAAGGCGGCGCGGTTATCTTCAAAAGACCGTATCAATTTATTAATGCCGGGTTTATCCTTTGCAAGCTGGGCGGCTCCGCGTTGCGCCGTTTCTATTTTGGTTGATCGTGGTCTAAATATAGTTGCGTATGCTTCGCCACGACTGGCGCCGGATGCAACAAGCATACAAAAGAAAACATCATCCGGGGTTAATTGATAAATTTGCTGTAAATCTGTTACGCGCTTACTGTACACCATATAAAACGATATAAAAGAGTTCATTATATTGGCGTCTCGCGCTCTGTAACTTGCTACAAAGTTAAACAAAGGCTACAAATAAAGCAAATAAGCATATTTAAAGCCTGCACATTACAAATATTTCATTACTTCATAAATGCTTTATATTTACATTTGCATCATTGTGTAATATATTGATTATTAGTTATTTATATAAATATTAATAAATGCAAAAACAGGACATTTTCTTAAAAATAAAAGTACATTTTGTTTTGTATTACAAATATTATTCGTATCTTTGTAATACAGAAAAGGAGATAAAAGATCGGATCACCTACCACAAATCCCGCTTTTACTTCCTTCTTGGTTGAATGTTTAATTTAAAATATAAGATCATGGAAGTATTACTAAACTTACAAAACAAAAATGTAACGCTAAACGCTGTACATGTAGCCCCAGAGGGCACAAACTGTTGCAACCGTTTGAAGGTTCATTTTGATGTATTTCAAGAAACAGCGAAAAAAGCCGCTATTATAAGACTATCAACGGCAAATAGTTTTGAATTGATTCACTATCAAGATAAACATATAGCGTTGTTAATTCCTTTTGATCGTATTCAAAAGATTTCATACTAATAAAAAACCGGGTCGAGTTTGGCGACTCTTCCCGGCCTCCCTTTAAACTTTGCGTTTATCGGATCACCTACCACAGTGACAACGCAAAGTTAAGGGAAAAACAAAGACAAACCAAGTTTCACCCTTTAAATTTTGCGTTATGAATACAAATTTGCTAATTATCTACATTCGCAATTCTCGCGATATTTACGCGCTTACTGAATGGCTGCAAAATGCACTTTTGAAAAAAGTAAACCGCGGTTTAACTCCTTCCGTTGAATATCTTGCAAACTGTTCCACTATGAAAAAGATCGTCCGGATGGCGGCTAAAATGCTTTCCGATCAGGATCATAAGACCGCAACCAAGCAAGAAAAAGAACAAGCAGCCAAAGAACATGCAATATACATTATTGGATGCGTGGAATACCTTGCAAACAATAAATAGTAATTATTTCCGGGGCTGTCATGGCTCCGGGTTACTTCTTACTTTTCATTATTCACCCTTTAAAACTTTGTATTATGACTACTACAAATAGACTTTTTTACACAGTATCAAAAAGATATATTCAAGCCGGGACAACCTTTAAAATCGATGTTAAAATATTACTGGCTGATGATTGCAAAAATAATATATGCGATTGGAGTATAACGGCGGATATTTACGAACAACGCAAAAACGGGTGTTTCGTTTGGTGTGCTGGTGGTTGCTGCCATGAAGAAATACTAAAGCGTTTCCCACAGTTTAAAATGTTCGTTGATCTTCATTTGTCTAATCATTACGGCGCGCCAATGTACCCAGTTGAAAACGGGTTTTACCATATTACGAACAGCAGCAAAGAAACTGCAATTAACTATTTGCGTATCACGGAAACAGAATATAATTTGCTTTATCAGGCAGAAGATAAACAATACTTTAAATACCTTCTTTATACGCTTGGTATCGTTGAACGCTGGAAAAGAGAATCTAACGAGGCTTTAAAAAAGCTGGAAGAGTTAACCGGGCAAACATGGGAAAACCCATATAAGCCGGAAAACGAACGTTTTACTTTGAAATTGACGGACGAAGAACGTACAACTATAACTAACAGAATAAACGATGGTTATTATCGTCCTGAAGCTGTACAAGCGCGAAAAGACGAAGAAAAGCGCAAAGCATACGAGAAAAAACGCGCTGAAATAATTAACAACTGTGAAAAGAAACAAGAAAAGGCCGAAAATGAAAAGCGGGTTATGTTGGCCGTTCTTGATGCCGGGTTATCAGTTAGTAATGTAATATATTACGATCATAGTAACGAGCTTGTTTTTAATTGGAGAGACCACGAAACAAAAGTAACGGAGAACGATTTTAATAAATTCGTTTCCAGTGTTAACCGTTCTTTGTTACCTGTTGGCATAACTTTTAAAATGAAATAGCCTTATGAAAGTACGTAGAATAACAAAAGAAGAAGGAAAACGGGTGAATATATCCCGTTTCCCGAACTTTCATAAATCCGGCAGTATTAGAGGAATGAAAAAACAGTATTACGGCGTTGCCGCGCTGCTGGTGCGTTGTGGAAGCTATATATATAACGTAACATCAGAACCAAACATTTATTATAATGCTAAATAGTTAGAATATGTTTTGTTTAATGCTGCTTTTATTCGGTGCCGTGGTGTTCATCTCCGGCACCGATCCCAAGAAATTAAAAGACTTCATAAATAAAAATGATCAATCAGACAAATTTTAAATTTATGGAGAAAAAGATATTATATCATATTGGATTATACGGATTTAGAAAACTTATAGTTTATGTAATAAAGGATAACGGGGATAATACATCTATTGTTAGCCTTAACAAAGACGGTTCATTTCCTAAACACGTTTGGAAATGTAATTTGCATAACATAAACGAATAATACAAATATTCCACCGCGCCGGACGGTTTTCCGGCATTCCTTTAAACTTTTATATTATGACTACTTATATAATAGAATCCCCAAACGGAGAAACGCACAAATTAGAAGTATTCCGTACCGCAACCGGATTTAGTGTTTATGTTGATGGCTCAAATATATGTGAGAGTATAACGGAGGAAGATTTTTTGCAAGAGCTTGAAAACCCTACTTTCTAACATGGTGGGCGTAATTATTTGGCTAATAGTAGTTTTATTAATCTGCTTTAGCGTGTTTGGCGGTCTTTGGCTGCTTCCTATTTACTTGCTTTTTTGCCTTGCTTTAGGCTTTTACTTTGGTGTAAAATATCTAACTATTTAATGTTATGAATGAAAAAGAATTTAACGGCCTCATTTTGGCCGAATTGGTTAAAATAGCAAACGACGTTTTTACAAATGAAATAGAAATAGCTCCCGGCACCTATACCGCCGCGGAGCTTGCAAAACTGAAAGATGCCAACGGGAACGAGATAAATATAAAATATCTTTGCGTTGATGCCAAACTAAATATAACGGATTTTAGGACTGTACAAATAAACAGCTTTAAATGTTCCTTTCCAGTGGATCAGGTTTTTAATCTTGTTTGGCAATTTGAAAAGCTGATAAGCACCAAACAAGCCAATAAAACAAGGTTTACCAAAATAGAAGAGCGCGAAAATATTGTTTGCTCCTTTGATATGTGGATTATAAAGGAACATCTAAATATCACTAAATTAGTAACAAAAGATCCTTTAAGACCGGCATTTAATTATATTTATCTTGATCCTTACAAATCGGCTTTAGTTGCTTCTGACGGGCGTACATTAAAAGAATACCCCGTAATTATTGAAACATCCGGGCTTTTACCTGACGGTCTAAAATTATTTATCAATCCCAAACATTTAAAAGAAATGGTTGGCCGGTGTTCTGTTTGTGTTTGTAATCAGGACGGCGGCAATATTACAGAAATAACCAACGACAAGAAACAAACCTTTGTTTGTGATTTTGCCGGATATTTCCCTAATTACCGGTTTGTGTACCCCCATCTTTCAAAAGACGGATTTATAAAGATTCAGAAAAGCGAATTAAAAGCGGTCGCCGGTTTTGTAAAAGAAATAGCCAAACGAAACAAAAAAAGCGGTTTTTCACTTCGTACTATTGCCGGAGATAATAAAGTTTATTTATCTTATAATGATGCAGACAGTAACGGACACAAAGAACTTTGTGCAACATTGGAAAAAGCCGCTTTAATTGATATAAAGCTAGGTTTCTTTGCATCAAACGTTATCCCCTTGCTTTCCGGCTGGACTGGTGGCGTGTGGCTGGTTGCACCTGATCGGGCGGCGGTCTTTGATGATAAGACGGCGCGTATAGGTGTGGTTATGCCTGCATTTATAAATGATTCTATTTGCCCGAACTTAAAATGTAATATAAAGGCTTTAGATCGCGCCAAAGCTCCGATCATCCCGGAAAAAGAACCGGTAAGAGAACCGGAAAAACATTTACCGGCCTTATATGTGGATGCACAAACGAAAACACCGGCGTTTGTCTTTGCTTTGGTAGCTCTGATAGATTTTATTTCCCGTTGGTTTTATCAGGATCAAATAAACAAAGCATTACAGAGGCTAACAATGTTAACCGAACTATCCGGCATTTCTTTGCCTGAACTATTAACCGAATCAGTAAGCGAAGAAACAAACGCAAATGTACCCGAACCAATAACAGAGGATGAACCAGTACGCGCATACACACCCGAACTATTGTATATTGATCGGCCTTTGGTTTTCCCGGTGCCTATCTTCATACATAAACATGAACGAACTATCAGCCGAATCGTTGTGCCCAAACTATTGAATCACCAATGTATAGCGTTACTGTTTGTTTCCATGATGTTACCCAAACTATTACGGCGATATGTTTGGGGAACAATCCGACCAAAGGCAAATGCAGATGAACTATTTTGGGGCGATTTCAGACGTTTTCACACCAAAGGTAATCATCGAATCAGAGACGGAACAAAAGAGGCAAACAAGCCTAAATTACAGCCATTTCAAACGAATTATTACATATATCAATGAATTATTATGGAAGAGAATAAACAAGCCAAAAGAAGTTATCGCCGAAACAAACCGGTTACGAAAAGTAAGGTCTATGCTATTAGACTGGATATTGATTTGGTTGATTTTGTCAGAGAGCAACCGAACATGAGTAAATTTATTAATGAACTGATCCGAAAGGAGAAGGAAAATACCCAAAAGTATGAATCAAAAAGCAAAAGATTATATCAGACGTAACACTTTGGATTTGGAAAGTGACAACCGGATGGATTCTACCGGCTATGTGCAATATGCCATATCAGAAGCAAAAGCCTATGCAGCAATAGCGATAGCCGAAGAAGGAATGAGACAAAAAGCCATTGAAGCATTCAAATTTGCCGTTGATGGTTATTTTATAATTGGCGGTACCGATTATTCAGCCAGTAGATTAAATGAATTTATTAAAAAACTTGACTCTTAATATTTATGAGAATAATAAAATTCAGAGGCAAAAGCCTTAATACAAAGATGTGGGTATATGGTGATCTGAACCATAGAGGTAAAAGAACATTCATAGAGTATGAGGTTGATTGCAAAACAATCGGCCAATTTATAGGCAAAACAGATAAAGAAGGTACAGAAATTTACGAACATGACATTATTAGTGTTAATGGTAAATATCCCAAATTGGTTAAATACATAGATGAATATGCCTGCTTTTGCCTTGCCAATATCAGCGACTTAAATAAAGAATGGATGAACCCATGGCAACAAATTTCACCTGATTGGTGGAATGATTTCAAACGGGAAATTCGAGTCATAGGAAATGCTTTTGATAATCCTGAATTGATGAAAGAAGGGGTCAACCATGAATATGCCATATAGAACCAGTCGTGACTATCAGCTTCTTAAAAAGCTACTGGATGAAGGAAAAGAGATCGTATGTTTTACAGACTTTCCGATAGATAACCGGATTTTCCGCGATGTTTGTAAAGCAAGAAAAATAGGAGAAGGCCGATACTCCGTTACTTGCCGTGGTTGTGAATATGCTTCATTTTGGGAAAATCACAATTACAAATGGGCGTTTGAAGATGAAATGCGGATGGCTAATATAGAATTTATTGAACCAAATATTTAATTGATATGAAAGCTATTATAATATATTCAGGCAAAGGCGGCGTAGGCAAAACCACAACAACCGCAAATATAGCAAGATTACTTGCAAAACAAGGGAATAAGGTGTTTATCATTGATGCAGATATAAATACCCCGTCAATGAACACCGAATTTGAAGGCGATCATCCGCATGAAATGATTTGGGTACACTCTTCTGGAAATATGTTTTCCAAGTTTATTTACTTGGAAAAATCAATGGTAAGGCAATATCTTGAACTGGCTAAAAAGAAAATACACTCTATCAACCCGGATTATGTTCTTATTGACACGCCTCCAAGTGTTACAAACGTGCATATAGAACTTCTTAGTAGGGTAAAAGTAAGTTATGTGCTGTTTGTCACCCAACCCACGAAATTAAGCAACCAAGATGTATTGCGTACAATGGACTTCTTTCATGAAAGATGTGGGAAGGTTAATTGTGGTATTGTGGAGAATATGTGCTATGGTACAGAACATAATGAATACCCGATAAGACTTGTTGCACAAATACCCATGCAGGACAACATGAATACCGAAAACCTGCTAACCAACGCCTATAATGAGTTTCAAAAGATAGTTGATGAAATCGTACAGAGTGATATTGTTGTTCTTGAAGAATATTCCACCGAAAACGGATATGATGAAAACTTTGATGTTACGGATATACACATTACCGGCTCACGAAAACATTACTTTACCCATGAACTTAAATATGATAATGGTGTAGAAAAAACTCTTACTCTACCTGCTATGAAATTTCTGTCTGTAAGAACATGGGATAAGGTAAGAGATTATATCCGGTTCCATGATGATTTGGGACATCTTTGGGACGAGAGAATGAGAAGATGTGATACAGAAAGGGTGGGCAGAGTAGTAAATCATTTCCAAAATGACGATAACGCCTATTTTATGGTTATAAATGCGCCAAACACGGAAGTTCATCTCATTACCGGAGAAATCGGAATCTGTTCTTTATTGACTGGGCAGAGAGGGCATTTTGAACTACCAAGAGTCAGTTATCAAACGAGTAAAGGAAACGTGGTGCTGTTCCCTGATGAAATTATGCCAGTAGATATAAACTTGCTACAACAAGAAATAAACGAAGGCTATATAATGTTAAGTGACGGGAGATATTTACCACCGAAAGAAACGGTACAACAATGTTACAACGCTTTCGGTATAAGGGTTGGCTTAGGTGATAATTGGGAAGATATTTATGATAGTTGGAATAAAGAAATGAAATAAAAATGAAAGATTTACGTACAGCATTTTTGGTAAAATACCCCAAATATGAAATTATACTCAACATGTATAGTAAGGCGAACGATTGCCCGGCAACATGGGAGAATCTTTCAAAAGTCCGATTGCAGGCTTTTGTTGATTATATGGAAGAACGGCTGGCACCAAACTCTGTTCGCCAATATGCCGCCAAATTAAAAGCTGTATTGAACTTGTATAATGAAGAGGTTGAGCTACCTAAAGACTATAATAAAATCCTTTCAGTAAAAAATGTGAGAAGCACTAATGTTTGGCTTACTGATGAAGAACTTGAACGAATTATCACCTATGTTCCCAAGAATGCCAACGAACAATTGGTACGCACACAATTTTTAATAGGAGCCTTTACTGGTTGCCGTCATAGTGACTATACACGGTTGAACAACCGTAATATAGTGGGTGGAATGATCTCTTATGTCAGCTTAAAGACTAAGACTCATGCCACAGTGCCATTGAAGCCAATTGTGAAAGAGCTACTAACAAACTTGCCTAAAGAAGAAGTTAGCGATCCGACATTCAACAATAATATCCGTAATATTTGCCGGAAAACCGGAATCACAGAAGCGGTTAAAATATTCAAGGCCGGAAAGGAAGTGGAAGGTGAAAAATGGGAATTTGTTTCAAGCCATACGGCACGCCGGAGTTTTGCAACCAATTTGTATTTACGGGGTGCCGATTTATACTCTATAAGCCAAATGATGGGACATGCAAGTGTGGAAATGACTCAAAATTATCTTTGCTGTGGTCTCCGTGAACAATCGGCACAAGTTATGGAGTATTTCAAATGAAACAAGCCACGCTAAATATCAGTAGAACTATTTTAGCGTGGCTCTCTTATGCTATGACAAAATCCGTTCCAGCATCTCAAAGTCTTTTTCCACTTCGGCATTCAGAACTTTAGCATATTGTTGTGTGGTGCGTACATTTGTATGACCGAGCATTTTACTCACATTTTCCATTTTAACCCCATTGTTCAGGCACATTGTCGCAAATGTGTGCCTGCTCATGTGAACGGTCAAATTTCTATCAAGCCCTGCATAATCAGCAACTATTTTAAGCCGCAAATTGTATTGTTGATTACTGATAATCGGAAGCACATAATCATATTTTTTCAATATTTCCATTGCAGGAGACAGTAATACGATAAAATAGTTTTCTTCTGTCTTTAAACGAATATCCAATATAACATACTTATTGCCGCGTTTTTGTACGTCACGTTTGAAATTGAATTTAGCAAGATCAGCATAGGATATTCCAGTATATGCCTGAAAAATAAAAAGGTCACGGACTCTACAGATCGTTTCCGAGTCTATTTGAGCATCTTTCACTTTCTTCAATTCTTCGGCAGTCAAATATTTCCTGATGGCATGTTTGCCACGGGAAAAACGCTCACCCTTATACGGATCATTTTTTAGCAAATCAAACTTTATGGCCTCGTGAATATAACGTTTGTTACGTTTATGATAGTTATATATTGTCGGCTGTGAATAGCCCTTAGCATGTAACCAATCATCATACAATGTGATATTGGCTTTTGTCAGATCAGAAAAATATATTATTCTGTCAAATTCACGTAATGAGGCCGCAAATGTCCGATGGGAAGCTTTGGTACTTTCCGTTATATCTCCACGCTCTTCAATTCTTCTTTCTACAAAGTCAACAAAACTTTCTGATTTATTGGTATATCTCAAAAATCTATCCAGCTTATCAAAATCAAAAACTTCCTTTTTGCTGATAAGCTCATTAATCCAATTTTGGATAATCCGGAGTTGTTCATCAAGACACTGGTTCAATTGAATCATTTCAACTGAATTGATTATCTTCTTTCGATCATTCCATTGGTCGGAATAGACTTTAACGCCGGTTCCGATCCATTTTCTCTTACCTTCGCTCAAAACTTCAATTTGAACGAGTCCCTTGTGTGTCTTTGTCGCAACCTTTTTACGATCAAAGACGAATCTCATTGTCGGATATTTCATATTCTTTTGAGTTTTGGTATCTACTGATTATCGCTACAATAAAAAAATGGTATCAAAGGCGGTATCATTATAGGTGAAAATATCGGTAAAAATCGGGAAATACTGGTAAGTTTCCGGTAAATATACACCCAATTTTTACATGTTCTCCATCTACTTCCAATGCCTTAATTGTTTGATACACAACAAAAAAGGGAGTAACTAATGTTACTCCCTTTCGCGGTGCGTACGGGACTCGAACCCGTGACCCCATGCGTGACAGGCATGTATTCTAACCAACTGAACTAACGCACCAAATTTTAATTAAACTAACTCATCTTATTCTTCCTGCTTCTCTATTACTTAAGAAGCGGTCCGGACGGGACTCGAACCCGCGACCCCATGCGTGACAGGCATGTATTCTAACCAACTGAACTACCGAACCAGAATGTCATTTTGTTAATCTGCATCTCTCTTGATTGCGGGTGCAAAGGTAGATGTTTTTTGTAAATCTGCAAATGTTTTGATGAAATTTTTTTTTCAATAAAAAGCAAGAAAAATGCTTAGTGTCTCATTTTGAGTACTTTTATAAAGAAAAAAAAGTTGTTTTTCCTTCTGTCAGGATGGTGACGCTATCCGGTCGTCATAGTGACGCTATCTTGATGGGATACCGTCACTATCCGAAGGTGATAGCGTCACCATCCTGAAACTTGTCATCCTCATCATAGGAAATAACTTTGGATATCTTTCTATCTGTAAGAAATCACCGTTTTTATATCAACTTTCTGCTTGAATAATTCGTAGTTTTGCAATAAATCGTTATTTTTGCACCCTAAAATAGGAGAGGTAGAACATTTTCTGCCCGGAATAGTAAATTAGTAAAAAGAATGATGACTACAGCCAAACTGTTATTGCACTGTCCCGATAAACCGGGAATCCTTGCGGAAGTGACAGATTTTATTACGGTAAACAAAGGAAATATTATTTATTTGGATCAGTATGTAGACCATGTGGAAAACATATTCTTCATGCGTATAGAATGGGAGTTAAAAGACTTTCTGGTGCCGCAGGAGAAGATTGAAGATTATTTCAGAACGCTTTATGGGCAGAAATATGAAATGGATTTCCGTCTTTATTTCTCGGATGTGAAACCGCGTATGGCTATATTTGTCTCTAAAATGTCCCACTGTCTTTTTGATATGCTGGCTCGTTATACGGCAGGCGAATGGAATGTAGAAATACCTCTTATTATAAGTAACCATCCGGATTTGCAGCATGTGGCTGAACGTTTCGGTATTCCTTTCTACTTGTTTCCTATCACCAAAGAGACAAAAGAAGAACAGGAACGTAAAGAAATGGAATTGCTTGCCAAACATAACATTACCTTTATCGTATTGGCACGTTATATGCAGGTGATCTCCGAACAAATGATTAATGCGTATCCGAATAAGATTATTAATATCCACCACTCTTTCCTTCCGGCATTTGTGGGAGCAAAGCCTTATCATGCCGCATTTCAGAGAGGTGTGAAGATTATCGGTGCAACCAGTCATTATGTGACTACGGAACTGGATGCCGGTCCGATTATCGAACAGGATGTAGTGCGTATTACACACAAAGATTCTATAGAAGATCTTGTAAATAAAGGAAAGGATCTGGAAAAAATCGTTCTTTCGCGTGCGGTACAAAAACATATCGAACGTAAGATTCTGGCTTATAAAAATAAAACAGTAATATTTAGTTGATGAAAGTAGCAGTCGTAAAATACAATGCTGGAAATATCCGTTCTGTGGATTACGCCTTGAAGAGGTTGGGAATAGAAGCAGTGATTACTGCTGATAAGGAAATTCTTCAATCTGCCGATAAGGTGATTTTCCCTGGAGTAGGAGAGGCGGAAACTACCATGAATCATTTAAAGGCAACAGGACTTGATGAACTGATTAAGAATCTGCGTCAGCCTGTGTTCGGAATTTGTCTCGGTATGCAGTTGATGTGCCGGTATTCCGAAGAAGGAGGGGGAGATTGCCTGAATATCTTTGATGTGGACGTGAAACGTTTTGTTCCGCAGAAGCATGAAGACAAAGTTCCGCACATGGGTTGGAATACAATCGGGAAAACAAATAGCAAACTGTTCGAGGGATTCACCGAACCGGAATTTGTCTATTTTGTGCATAGCTTTTATGTGCCGGTTTGTGACTTTACTGCTGCTGAAACTGATTATATTCATCCGTTTAGTGCGGCTTTGCATAAGGATAACTTTTATGCCACCCAATTCCATCCGGAGAAAAGTGGAAAGACGGGAGAGAAGATTCTGAAGAACTTTCTGGATCTCTAATAAACGTTGCAGCAGTTTATAATAAACTCCGCTATCGTTTATAATAAACTCGGTTGTCGTTTATAATAAACTAAATAGTAAATCGTAAATTATCAAATTGTAAATAGACAGATGATAGAAATTATTCCAGCCATTGATATTATTGACGGGAAATGTGTACGCCTTTCTCAGGGAGATTACGACAGTAAGAAGGTATATAACGAGAGTCCGGTGGAAGTTGCCAAGGAGTTCGAAGCGAATGGAATTCGCAGGCTTCATGTGGTAGATCTGGACGGAGCTGCTTCTCACCATGTAATCAACCATCGGGTATTGGAGCAGATTGCTACGCGTACCTCTTTAATAGTAGATTTCGGTGGTGGAGTAAAGAGTGATGAAGATTTGAAGATAGCTTTCGAAAGCGGTGCTCAGATGGTGACGGGTGGAAGTATTGCCGTGAAAGATCCGGAGCTGTTCTGTCATTGGCTGGAAGTATATGGCAGTGAGAAGATTATCCTCGGAGCAGACGTCAAAGAACATAAGATTGCTGTAAACGGCTGGAAAGACGAAAGTGCCTGTGAGCTTTTCCCCTTTCTCGAAGATTATATGAATAAAGGTATCCGGAAAGTTATTTGTACGGATATTAGTTGCGACGGGATGCTGAAAGGGCCATCTATTGACTTATATAAAGAGATGCTGGAGAAATTTTCGGACCTCTACCTGATGGCTAGCGGCGGGGTGAGTAATGTGGATGATATCATTGCCTTGAACGAAGCCGGAGTCCCCGGAGTTATCTTTGGTAAAGCATTGTACGAAGGACATATCACGTTGAAAGACCTGAGAATCTTTTTATAATCGGGCTTTCGGATAGGAAAATTACAAATTGTCAAATAGTAAATAAGATAGTATTGTGTTAGCAAAAAGAATTATACCTTGTCTGGATATAAAAGACGGACAGACCGTAAAAGGAACGAACTTTGTCAATTTGCGTCAGGCCGGTGATCCGGTGGAACTGGGGCGGGCTTACAGTGAACAAGGAGCTGATGAACTTGTTTTTCTGGATATCACTGCGAGTCATGAGGGGCGTAAGACTTTCACGGAACTGGTAAAGCGGATTGCTGCCAATATCAACATCCCGTTTACCGTAGGGGGAGGGATCAACGAATTGAATGATGTCGACCGCCTGCTGAATGCCGGTGCAGATAAGATTTCAATTAACTCTTCCGCTATTCGCAATCCTCAGCTGATTAATGATATTGCCAAGAATTTCGGGTCTCAGGTTTGTGTGCTGGCGGTAGATGCCAGACAAACGGAAAACGGATGGAAATGTTATCTGAATGGCGGACGTATTGAAACCGATAAAGAATTACTTTCGTGGACCAAAGAAGCGCAGGAGCGTGGAGCCGGTGAAATCTTGTTTACGAGCATGAACCATGACGGTGTAAAGACCGGCTACGCAAACGAAGCGCTTGCCTCTTTGGCGGAGCAACTTTCGATTCCTGTGATCGCTTCGGGTGGTGCGGGACTGAAAGAACACTTCCGTGATGCCTTTTTGGTGGGAAAAGCAGATGCGGCATTGGCTGCCAGCGTTTTTCATTTCGGAGAAATTAAAATTCCCGAATTAAAATCGTATCTTTGCGGCGAAGGAATAACCATCAGAGGGTGAGGTACCCCGGGCAGGCTTCCATGCAGATAGGAAGCATAATAGGACGTGGACTGTGAACAACGGTATGATGTCACACAAACGGCATAGTAATTTGAAATAGTAATTAGAACTTAAAATAAGATGGAATTGGATTTCGATAAGATGAACGGACTTGTTCCGGCTATCATACAGGACAACGAGACACGTAAAGTCTTGATGCTGGGTTTCATGAATAAAGAGGCCTATGACAAAACGGTGGAAACCGGAAAAGTAACTTTCTTCAGCCGTACCAAGAATCGTCTGTGGACGAAAGGAGAAGAAAGCGGTAACTTCCTTCACGTTGTTTCTATCAAAGCAGATTGTGATAACGATACCCTGTTGATTCAGGCAGATCCGGCAGGTCCTGTTTGTCATACGGGCACAGATACTTGCTGGGGTGAGAAAAATGAAGAACCTGTCATGTTCCTGAAAGCGTTGCAGGATTTCATCGACAAACGTCACGAAGAAATGCCCGAAGGATCTTATACCACCAGCCTGTTCGAATCCGGAATCAACAAGATTGCACAGAAGGTGGGAGAAGAAGCTGTGGAAACAGTGATCGAAGCGACCAATGGAACAAACGAACGTTTGATCTATGAAGGAGCCGACTTGATTTATCATATGATTGTGTTATTAACTTCAAAAGGCTATCGTATCGAAGACCTTGCACGTGAATTGCAGGAAAGACATAGCAGTACATGGAAGAAGCATTAATTCAATATAGGAACGTAGAAATCCATCAACAGGAACTCTGTGTGCTGAGCGATGTAAATCTTGAATTGCGCAAAGGAGAGTTCGTCTATCTGATCGGGAAGGTAGGTTCGGGAAAAACGAGCCTGCTCAAAACACTGTATGGCGAACTGGACGTGATCGACGGTGAAGCGGAAGTATTGGGCTATAATATGCGTTCAATCAAACGCAAGCATATCCCTCAGCTGAGAAGAAAGCTGGGAATCGTATTTCAGGACTTTCAGCTGCTGACGGATCGTACCGTATACAACAACCTGGAATTTGTACTTCGTGCCACCGGCTGGAAGAACAAGCGGGAAATTCAGGAAAGGATAGAGGAAGTGCTCGATTTGGTGGGAATGTCTAACAAAGGCTACAAACTCCCCAATGAACTTTCCGGTGGCGAACAGCAGCGCATCGTAATAGCACGTGCCGTACTCAATTCTCCGGCTATTATTCTGGCGGACGAACCGACCGGAAATCTGGATGTGGAGACAGGCAAGTCCATTGTTGAATTGTTGCACAACATCTGTGAATCGGGTTCTTCCGTGGTGATGACGACGCACAATCTGCAATTGCTGAAAGAATATCCCGGCAGCGTATATCGTTGCTCCGAGCATCGCATAACGGATGTGACCGACGAATACATGCCCAGGCAGAGAACAATAGAAATAGATTTAAATATAGATAACTAAAACAGTAACGAAAATGAAAGTTTTAAAGTTTGGAGGAACTTCCGTAGGTTCTGCTCAGCGGATGAAGGAAGTAGCCAAATTGATTACCGATGGTGAACAAAAGATTGTTGTCCTTTCTGCTATGTCAGGAACAACAAATACATTGGTGGAAATTTCGGACTATCTGTATAAGAAGAATCCGGAGGGTGCCAACGAGATTATCAATAAGCTGGAATCAAAATATAAACAGCACGTTGATGAACTTTATGCAACTCAGGAATATAAACAGAAAGGGCTGGAAGTCATCAAGTCTCACTTTGACTACATCCGCTCCTATACTAAAGACCTTTTCACTTTGTTCGAAGAGAAAGTGGTTTTGGCACAGGGAGAGCTTATTTCTACGGCTATGGTGAACTTCTACCTGCAGGAATGTGGTGTGAAGTCCGTGTTGCTCCCGGCTTTGGAATTCATGCGTACTGACAAGAACGCGGAGCCGGACCCCGTATATATTAAGGAGAAACTGCAGACACAACTGGAACTTTATCCGGATATGGAGATTTACATCACACAAGGTTTTATCTGCCGCAATGCTTACGGTGAGATCGATAACCTGCAGCGTGGTGGCAGCGATTACACCGCTTCTTTGATCGGTGCTGCCGTGAATGCTTCTGAAATCCAGATATGGACAGACATCGACGGTATGCACAACAACGACCCGCGCATTGTTGACAAGACAGCTCCGGTTCGCCAGTTGCATTTTGAAGAAGCTGCCGAGTTGGCTTACTTCGGTGCAAAAATCCTGCATCCGACTTGCATCCAGCCTGCTAAATATGCCAACATCCCTGTACGTCTGTTGAATACAATGGACCCGGATGCGCCCGGAACGTTGATTTCCAATGACACGGAGAAAGGCAAGATCAAAGCTGTAGCTGCTAAGAATAACATTACGGCTATCAAGATCAAGTCAAGCCGTATGTTGCTGGCTCACGGTTTCCTGCGTAAAGTCTTCGAAATTTTTGAAAGCTACCAGACTTCCATCGACATGATCTGTACTTCTGAGGTAGGTGTATCTGTTACGATAGACAACACCAAGCACCTGAATGAGATTCTGGACGACCTGAAAAAATACGGTACGGTCACTGTAGACAAAGATATGTGTATTATCTGTGTAGTAGGCGACTTGGAATGGGAGAATGTAGGTTTTGAAGCAAAAGCACTTGATGCGATGCGTGATATACCGGTACGAATGATTTCATTCGGAGGAAGTAACTACAACATCTCTTTCCTTATCCGGGAATGTGATAAGAAGATAGCGTTACAGTCGCTGAGTGACATGCTTTTCAACAACAAATAATTCCACAAATAATACTGAGCGCTTTTACCGATACTGATAAAAGCGCTCTTTTTAACTAACTAAACAAGTTTCTTGAATGATGAAAGGAATATTTCCAATCGATAAATTCCGTACTTTGCAGACACCTTTCTATTATTATGATACGAAAGTGCTGCGTGATACATTGTCGGCTATTAACCAAGAGGTTGCCAAATATCCTAGCTATTCCGTACACTATGCTGTCAAGGCAAATGCCAATCCGAAAGTAATGACCATTATCCGTGAAAGCGGAATGGGAGCCGACTGCGTGAGCGGTGGAGAAATACGTGCCGCTATCCGTGCCGGGTTTCCGGCCAATAAGGTTGTTTTTGCCGGAGTCGGTAAAGCAGACTGGGAGATCAACCTCGGACTGGAGTATGGCATCTTCTGTTTCAATGTAGAGTCTATTCCCGAACTGGAAGTCATCAATGAACTGGCTGCGGCACAGAATAAGATTGCTAATGTCGCTTTCCGCATCAATCCGGATGTAGGAGCACATACGCATGCTAATATCACTACCGGTCTGGCTGAAAACAAATTCGGTATCAGTATGCAGGATATGGACAAGGTGATCGATGTCGCCTTGGAGATGAAGAACGTGAAATTCATCGGCCTGCACTTCCATATCGGTTCTCAGATATTGGATATGGGCGATTTTATCGCGCTCTGCAACCGTGTGAATGAATTGCAGGATAAACTGGAAGCGCGTCATATTCTGGTAGAACACATCAATGTCGGCGGTGGCTTGGGTATTGACTACGGACATCCGAACCGTCAGTCCATTCCCGATTTCAAGAGCTACTTTGCTACCTATGCCGGACAACTGAAACTGCGCCCTTATCAGACACTGCACTTCGAACTGGGACGTGCGGTGGTAGGACAATGCGGTTCTCTGATATCCAAAGTACTGTATGTAAAGCAGGGAACCAAGAAGAAATTCGCCATCCTCGATGCAGGTATGACAGACTTGATTCGTCCGGCTTTGTATCAGGCTTACCACAAGATGGAAAACATTACTTCGGAAGACCCCGTAGAGGCATATGATGTAGTAGGCCCCATCTGTGAATCATCAGACGTTTTCGGTAAAGCGATTGATTTGAATAAGGTAAAGCGCGGAGACTTGATTGCACTTCGTTCTGCAGGGGCTTACGGCGAGATTATGGCATCCGGATATAACTGCCGTGAACTGCCGAAAGGATACACTTCTGACGAATTGGTGTAAATAAAATGTGAATGTAGTTTAAAAATACAGGGAGGATGGAACAATTTTAACTGAAATCTTGTTATTTTTGTAATGAGTTCAAAAGAAAACTACATTAACAACTTAATAAATATACGATTATGATTTCAGAAAAATTACAGAAAGCAATCAATGAGCAGATCACTGCGGAAATGTGGTCTTCTAACCTGTATTTAGCAATGTCTTTCTATTTTGAGAAAGAAGGTTTCAGTGGATTTGCACATTGGATGAAGAAGCAGTCTCATGAAGAACTGGAACATGCTTACGCAATGGCCGATTATATCATTAAACGTGGTGGAATGGCCAAAGTCGACAAGATCGATGTGGTTCCTAACGGCTGGGGTACTCCGCTGGAAGTGTTTGAGCATGTTTACAAACATGAATGCCATGTATCGGAAATGGTAGACAAGCTGGTAGATGTGGCTGCTGCTGAAAAAGATAAAGCTACTCAGGATTTCTTGTGGGGATTTGTTCGCGAACAAGTAGAAGAAGAAGCTACCGCACAGGGAATTGTGGATAAGATCAAGAAAGCCGGTGATACTGGTATTTTCTTTGTTGATTCACAGCTGGGACAACGTTGATGGCAATCTGAAAAATAGAAAATAAGATAGGAGAAGCTGTTTGGATTTATATTCAGACAGCTTCTTTTTTTTAACTTACTTTGCTCATATTTAAAAATCTGTTATCTTTGCCCACTGCAATGAGTTATTCTGCACACAAAGGATCATTCATTTGCTACAGTCTAATTTGGAGTATATGATCAGATTTTTATGGCTCCTGATGATGTTTAGCTGTTTGGCAGCCGCATCTTTTGGACAAGCAACTACTTCCTCTATGAGCGGAAGAGTTGAGGACGAACAAAACGAACCGTTACCGGGTACTACTGTAATTGCAATACACGAACCGTCCGGAACACGCTATGGTACAGTGACTAACCTGCAGGGAACTTACCATTTGGAAGGTATGCGCACCGGCGGGCCATATCGGATTGAATTTTCGTATGTCGGCTATCGGACAGCTATTTTTACCGGCATATCTCTGAAACTTGCCGAAACCTATGTCTGTGATGCCAAATTGAAAGAATCTGCCGAACTGGATGAAGTAGTCGTTATAGGCACGGCTTCTAAATTTGCCGGAGAAAAAACCGGAGCATCTACCCATATTACATCAAAAGATATTTCTCGTCTCCCTAATATTTCTCGTGGTCTGACGGCCATCACCAAGATGTCTCCTTACGCTACTAAAAATGGCTTTGGGGGGCGTGACCAACGTATGAACAACTACACGATTGACGGAGCGAACTTCAATTACAGTGCGGGACTGGATGGTGCTGTTTTGCCCGGAGGCGGAAATCCGATTTCAATTGATGCGCTGGAAGAGATACAGGTGAGTATCGCTCCTTTTGATATACGTCAGAGCAATTTTGTCGGAGGTTCGGTAAACGCGGTGACAAAGAGCGGAACAAATCGGTTTCGTGGTTCCGCCTATATGTACACAAAGAATGAATATCTGCGTGGGAACAAGGTAGACGGTTATGACCTCGGCGACCGGGAGGAAGAGCGGCGTAATGTATATGGATTTACTTTCGGCGGACCGGTTATAAAGAATAAGCTATTCTTTTTTGTGAATGGAGAATATGAATATAGTCCGCAGCCCATCCATAAATGGAAACTGTCCGATGACGGTAAGGACGATAGCCAGAATATGATTTCACGTGTGACGGCGGAAGACATGAGCCGTTTTTCGCAGGATCTGAAGAACTTGTATGGATATGATACCGGTTCGTGGACAGATTTTGCCGGACGTACGGATGTGTATCGTGTCATGGCACGTATGGACTGGAACATAACTGACAAACACCGTTTCATGCTACGTTATAACTATACCGGACAGAAAAAAGATAATAATCTGGTAGGATCGGCGTTGAGCATTAATGGCGGACCGGTCAGCCGCTATTCGATGTCTTTCCGTAATTCCACCTGGCAGCAATTGGATAATGTGAATTCGCTGACTGCAGAGTTGAATAGCCGTTTGAGTGCTGCTTTGACCCATCAGCTTTTGGTGAGTCTGACTTTTAATGATGGAAACAAAAGAGAATGTAAGGGCGATTTTCCTACGGTCGATATCATGAAACCCGATGAAACGGGGACAAACCGTGCATTTATGAATGCAGGATACGAGCAGCATGCGTGGAAAAACGGAATCCGTGAAAAGGTTTGGAGCATTACAGATAACTTTTCCGTTCATTGGGGAAATCATAGTCTGACATTAGGGGCAAGTTTTGAATCGCAGAACGTTTCAAATAGCTATATGCGCTACGGAGCAGGGTATTACCGTTACAACAGTTACGAGGACTTCGTGAATAAGGCGGCTCCTGTAGCCTTTGCTCTCTGTTATTCTTTAACGGGAGACGCAGAAGCTCCGGCTTCCGTTCATTATGATCAGTTTTCGCTGTATGCGCAAGATCAATATAACGTGAATGAACGGCTTAAACTGCTTTATGGTATCCGCATGGATATTCCGCTTTATGTCAACAAGCGATATGAGAATCCTTCCATCACCTCTTACGAATTTTATGGTACGAAGCTGAGTACCGCTTACTGGCCGAAGGCGACTCCGCTGTTTTCGCCGCGTATTGGCTTCAATTACGATTTATCAGGTGATCAGACACTGAAACTTCGAGGAGGAACGGGAATCTTTACCGGACGCTTCCCATTAATTTTCCTGTCGAAGATGCAGGAAGGAAGCGGTATGCTGAAGACGACCGTCTCGGTACTTCAGAATACAAACGATCCTCGTGAGAAAGAGCTGTTGGCGGCTTTGGCAGGCGGTATTCGTAATCCTCAGCAGATCTTGTCGGAGATTGCCCCTCAGTATCCGGATTGTTTCCCCACAGAACCGGGAGCAGTAAATGAGATCATAACGATTGACCGCCACTTTAAGACTCCGCAGGTATGGACAACTTCTCTGGCACTGGACTATCGTTTGCCATTTCCTTTCCGGTCCGATTTGACGTTGGAGGCTATGTATATCAAGGATATCAATGCCATTCTGCAACAGAACGTGAACATGATTGCTCTGGATGACTCCAAGATGTCCCGCCTGTCCGGTGCTGACGATCGCTATATTTATCCGGGAAATAAGGACAACCGCATCAATGCGGATATCACCCGTGCCATGCTGATGACGAATACAAGCAAAGGACATAGCTATACGCTGAACGCCACTATGAATATGGAGCCGGTCCGAAATCTGAATCTGATGGCATCCTATACTTATACCCGTTCCCGCACGTTGTCGAATAACGCGAGCAACCAGATCGAAAATGCGTGGCAACAGGAACCTTCCGTGCAGGGAGCCAACTATCTGTCCATGCACAATGCTTCTTATCTGGACTCCCCCCACCGTGTCATTGCATCTGCATCCTATACCATCGAATACGCCCGAAACTTTGCCACCGGCATTTCTCTGTTTTATACCGGGCAGTATAATGGTTCTTATACCTATCTGATTGATGGAGACCTGAATAACGACGGCTCTCAATATGACCTGATGTATATACCGGCTACCCGTGATGAACTGAATTTTACCGACTTGAAGAAAACAGACGGAACCGTGCTGTTTCCGGCGGCTGAGCAGAGAGAGGCTTTCTGGGCTTTTGTGGAGCAAGATCCGTATCTGAGAAAACGAAAGGGAAAATATGCGGAGACAAACGGAGCGTTTCGACCTTGGTATCACCGTTTTGATTTGCGTGTGGTACAGGACTTTAAGGTGAAGGCGGGAAAGACTACAAATACCCTTCAACTGAGTGTGGATATAATGAATATCGGAAATTTGCTGAATGATGCCTGGGGAGTACCCAAAGGTTCTACTATCAACAAACCGCTGCAATATAAGGGCTTGAATGAAAAGAATGAACCGATATATACCATGGGTACATTGACAGAAGACGGAGAGACAATATTGCCTTACCGTAGTTTTGCTCCCGTTCGTTCCTCTGTCAATTGTTGGCAGTTGCAATTTGGAATCCGTTACATCTTTAATTGAAAGGATAATCTTTAGATGAATAATGAAAATAGAAAAATAATCTTCCTGTTTCCTTTACTGATCTATTTAATTTCAGCACTGGTCGGTTGTACCTCTTCCCAAGAGCGGTGTATACTGGTTGTTCATTCTTATGAAGAAACGTACACTGCTTATCCCGAGTTTAATCGTCTGATAGCTAAACAATTCAAGAAAGAAGGAGTCAATGCTGATATTCGGACGCTCTATCTGGATTGTGAATCCTATAAGGAAGAGACGGAACTGAAGCGAATGAGATATTTGCTTGATTCTGTATCCGGAGACTGGCGACCGGAAGTGATTCTGGTGAATGAAGATCAGGCGACTTACTCTCTTCTGAAGTGTGGTGATCCGTTAGTGAAAGAGGTGCCGGTGGTCTTTGCCGGAGTCAATTATCCGAATTGGGAGTTGTTGAAGCAATATCCCAATGCGACGGGCTTTCATGATAAGATCGGCTTTGTTCAAAATGCTGAAATGGCCAGAAAACTCTTTGGGGATAGTGTCCGTCTGTTTACACTTCTGGATTCTACTTTTCTGGATGTGCAGATAAGAAAGGACGCGAGGAAGCAATTGGCAGGACATAGAGTAACAGGCTTCATGGATTATCCCGACATTCCTTCTGTGGAACAGTATCGGCTGGTAAGGGAAGAGGGATATATTCGTTTTCTTTCCATTTCTATACGTAGCAACCGGGACAAGTCTGAAGCCAATCTGATGTGGGCGTTGAATAAGAACTATCGGGGGCAATGCTATATTCAGTTGAAGCGGGATTTTACGACCATCAATATTGGGGCCATCTGTGTGAGTCCCAGTCTGACTGTGATCAATGAGGGTTTTGAATGTGGAGAGAAACTGCTTGGAGGATATCTGACTTCGTTGCCGGTTCAGGTAGAAGAGGAGGTAAGAGCTGCTGTACATATATTGAATGGAGCTTCATCATCGGATATGCCGGTGACTGAGAGCAAGAAGGAATACCTGGTTGACTGGAATGTGATGAAACAGTTGGGGATAAAGAAGGAGAAGATTCCTGCTAATTATAAGATTGTCAATATTCCCTTTAGTAAGGAATATCCATATTTTTATATTTCTTCCATCGTGTCTTTGGCTGGATTGTTGTTTGCCATTGTTACCTGTTTGTTGTGGCTCTATCTTCGTGAGCAGAAAAGGAAAAAGCAGGCACTTTATGCATTGGCAGACGAAAAGGAAACTCTGGCATTGGCTATTGAGGGAGGAACCACTTACGCATGGAAGTTGGAAGACGAGTTCTTTGTCTTTGAAGATGCCTTTTGGAGATCACAAGGTATGTCTCCCCGCAAATTGCCTTTTACGGACTTGGGGAAGTTTGTACACCCCGGCCATTGGGACAGTGTAAAGCTTAGCCGGAGAAACCTGAAAGAAGCAAGTAAAAAGATAGTTCAGCTACGCTGCGATTTTAGCGGAAGAGGATATCAGTGGTGGGAGTTTCGCTATACGACTAATCTGCTGGAAGGAGGGGGATACAAGACCGCCGGACTTTTGCTCAACATACAAGAGATGAAGGATCGGGAAGAAGAACTGGACGCTGCCCGTTTGCTGGCAGAAAAGGCGGAACTGAAACAATCCTTTCTGGCGAATATGAGCCATGAGATACGTACACCGCTAAATTCAATCGTAGGTTTCTCCAATATTCTGGCTAGCGATGAAGAATTAAGTCCGGAAGATAAGCAGGAGTATATTGACACCATTAATAAGAATAGCGATTTGCTGCTCAAACTGGTTAATGACATTCTGGAACTTTCCCGCATCGAGTCCGGATATATGTCTTTCTGCTATAAGAAGTGTATAGTGAAGGAACTGCTTAATGACGTCTATATGACCCACCAAGTGTTGATTGCACCCCGTCTTGATTTTCAGAAAGAGGAAGAAGATATATGTCTGGAAATTGATGTTGACAGAGACCGACTGATACAGGTCCTTACGAACTTTCTGAATAATGCGACCAAGTTTACGGAAAGTGGATTTATCAAAATCGGCTACTACTATATGGAGGAAGAAGAGGCAGTGCATATTTATGTGGAAGATACCGGCAGAGGCATTCCCCGTGAAGAACAGCAGATGATTTTCAGCCGCTTCTACAAGCAGAATGAATTTTCGCAGGGAGCCGGACTGGGACTGTCTATTTGCAAAGTGATTGTGGAAAAGCTGGGTGGCAAGATAACCCTTCAATCGGAAGCGGGCAAAGGAAGCCGATTCACGGTCATTATACCTTGCCGGGTCATATCATGACGTATCGCGTAAAATGAGTCGTACCGACGTATAATAAATATGTAATATTCAAAACATAGCTCTCCGGAAATGGGCAGAGCTATTTCTTTTTCCCTTTCTCCATAGTTCCCAGATAGATTTCCAGTGAACGGGTAGAAATCTGTATTTCACGGAAAGATACTCCTAAAGAAGCGATCAACAGAATCAAAGCCAGCCCGAACACATACGCCGACAGTAATTGCAGTCCGATGTAGATGAGGAACATGCTGACTACACAGAAAAAAAGACTTGCAATGCCCAGCCCCTGCATCGTTCGTGTCAGGTTTAAGCGTTTTCTTAAATTCTCGATTTGTGCTACCGTGATATCCGTAGGATTTTCCATGTAACGGTCCCGCAACTGTCGTACCAATTGTGCATACGATAAAAAACGGTTGGTATAAGCCAGTAAAATCAGCGAAACAGCCGAGAAAAGCAGGGCAGGAGTAGTGAGAGTCAATTCTTCCATCTTGAAAACAAATTAGTAAGTATTAGGTATTAAAGTATTAAGTATCAAGTATTAGGTATTGTGCTATGCAGATAAACGATCGGCAGCTACGGTAATACCTAATACTTAATACCTGATACTTATTATTTAAGCACTCCGAGTTCTTTGCCGACTTTGATGAAGGCAGCGATACATTTGTCGAGGTGTGCTTTCTCGTGTCCGGCGGAGATCTGTACGCGGATACGAGCCTGTTCTTTCGGAACGACCGGATAATAGAATCCAGTCACATAAATTCCTTCTTCCTGCATGCGTGCAGCATAAATCTGCGACAGTTTGGCATCATACAACATAACGGCGCAGATTGCACTCTGTGTCGGTTTGATGTCGAATCCGGCGGCTGTCATCTGGTCGCGGAAGTAGTTTACATTCTCTACAAGCTTGTCATGCAGCGCATTGCTTTCTTTCAGCATTTTGAATACTTCGAGACTTGCACCGATGATACCCGGAGCCAATGAGTTGGAGAACAGGTAAGGACGGCTGCGCTGACGCAGTAAGTCGATAATCTCCTTGCGACCGGTAGTGAATCCGCCCAATGCACCTCCGAAAGCTTTGCCCAGTGTGCCTGTATAGATGTCCACACGTCCGTGAGTTTTGTACAGTTCGCTGACGCCGTGGCCTGTAGCGCCAACCACACCGGCAGAGTGCGATTCGTCTACCATAACCAGCGCATCGTACTTCTCGGCAAGATCACAAATCTGATCCATCGGCGCTACGTTGCCGTCCATAGAAAATACACCGTCGGTGACAACGATACGGAAACGTTGCGCCTGAGCCTCTTGCAGGCATCTTTCCAGGTCCTTCATATCCGCATTGGCATAACGATAACGTTTCGCCTTGCAAAGACGTACACCGTCGATGATAGAAGCGTGGTTCAGAGAATCGGAGATAATGGCATCCTCTTCGCTGAAAAGCGGTTCGAATACACCCCCGTTGGCATCGAAGCAAGCTGCGTACAGAATCGTATCTTCTGTCTGGAAATAATCCGAGATGGCAGCTTCCAGTTCCTTATGTATATCTTGCGTTCCGCAGATGAAGCGGACAGATGACATACCATATCCGCGGCGGTCCATCATTTCCTGAGAAGCTTTGATCAGGCGGGGGTGGTTGGACAGTCCCAGATAGTTGTTGGCGCAGAAGTTCAGCACTTCTTTGCCTTTTACAGTGATGGCAGCTTGCTGCGCACTTTCGATAAGTCGTTCTTCTTTGTAAAGTCCGGCTTCCTTAATTTCAGCCAGTGTCTGGCTGAGATATTCCTGCATTTTACCGTACATAGTGTTTGAGTGATTAAGTTATACTGCAAAGGACACGATTTTTCTTGGAATAAACAATATCTTTTTGATTTAAATCTGAAAAAAAAGTGCTTACTTTGCGCACTATTTAGCTTAACACTTTTATTTAAAAGGAAAAATGAAACACATTTTGATTATTGGAGCCACCGGACAAATAGGGTCCGAGTTGACGATGGAGTTGCGCAGGCGTTATGGAAACACAAACGTAGTAGCGGGTTATATTCAGGGCGCAGAGCCCAAAGGCGAGTTAAAGGAGTCGGGACCGTCGGCTGTTGTCGATGTAACGAATGGTGAAATGATTGAATCGGTGGTGAAAGAACACCACATAGATACAATATATAATTTGGCTGCACTGCTTTCGGTGGTAGCCGAGTCCAAGCCGAAGCTGGCCTGGAAGATTGGTATTGACGGATTGTGGAATGTTTTGGAAGTGGCGCGTGAGCAGGGATGTGCGGTATTTACCCCCAGTTCTATCGGATCGTTCGGTGCAAGCACGCCTCATACACTGACACCACAGGATACCGTTCAGCGTCCTCGCACCATGTATGGTGTCACCAAGGTGACGACAGAGCTGCTGAGTGACTACTATTTTAACAAATACGGTGTCGATACCCGTGCTGTCCGTTTCCCGGGCATCATTTCGAATGTGACCCCTCCGGGAGGAGGAACTACCGATTATGCCGTAGATATTTATTATTCGGCAGTGAAAGGAGAAAAATTTGTGTGCCCGATCAAAGAAGGCACTTTAATGGATATGATGTATATGCCGGACGCGCTGAACGCAGCAATCATGCTGATGGAAGCAGATCCGACCAGGCTGATACACCGCAACGCTTTCAATATCGCCTCTATGAGTTTCGACCCTGAGACGATATACCATGCCATCAAGAAGCATGTGCCTGCGTTCGAAATGGTCTATGACATAGATCCTTTGAAACAGCGCATAGCCGACAGCTGGCCCGATAGTCTGGACGATACCTGCGCCCGTGAGGAGTGGGGATGGAAGCCGGCTTACGATTTGGAGAGCATGACGGTGGATATGCTTGAAAAGCTAAGAGAGAAACTGAAAAAATGAAAAAACTTATTGCGGGGGTACTGGTGCTCAGTGTTCTGGGTTCCTGTGGAAACAAGAAAACGAGCATCGACCCCTTTGCATCTATCACACATGAGGTGGATTCTATCCGGCATAAAGCCGATTCAATCCATCAGGAGGAGTTGCCGGAAGAACCTAAACCGACAGAAGCGGACGAATCTTTCGACGATTTCATCTACAATTTTGCTTCCGATGATGCTTTGCAGCGTCAGCGTGTGAAATTCCCGTTGCCCTATTACAAGGGAGACGAGAAGACCAATATCGAAGAGCGCAACTGGAAGCATGATGACTTATTTACCAAACAGCATTATTATACGCTCCTGTTTGATAAGGAAGAAGATATGGATCTGGTGGGGGATACCTCGCTGACCTCCGTTCAGGTAGAATGGATATTCGTGAAAACCCGAATGGTGAAAAAGTATTATTTTGAGCGTATCAAGGGGGCATGGATTTTAGAGGCTATCAATCTGCGTCCTATTGAGCGGAATGAGAATGAGGACTTTGTGGAGTTCTTCAGCCATTTTGCTGCCGACAGCCTTTTTCAGAGCCAACGTGTGCAGGACCCTTTGGCTTTTGTCACCTCAGATCCGGATGATGACTTCTCTATTCTGGAGACCTCTCTGGATTTGAACCAGTGGTTCGCCTTCAAACCGGCATTGCCTGCAGACCGTCTCTCGAATATCAATTACGGACAGCGGAATGATGATAACTCGCCGACAAAGATTCTCGCATTGAAAGGAATTGGAAACGGCTTCTCTAATATTCTCTATTTCAAACGGAAGGCAGGCGAATGGCAGCTGTATAAGTTTGAAGATACCAGTATTTAGCAACCAAAAAACAGAAGAAATGTATTCTCTTTTATCACACAATACGTTTGGCATTGACGTCAGTGCCGAACGGTTTCAGGAATATGCTTCGGTAGAAGAACTGAAGACATTGATAGCTCAAGGTGCCCTTACGACACCTTTTTTACATATAGGCGGTGGGAGCAATCTGCTTTTCGCCAAAGATTATGACGGGCTGGTTCTGCATTCCCGTATCGAAGGAATCGAGGTGATGGAGGAGGACGACCGTAGTGTGTCCGTACGGGTAGGAGCAGGCGTGGTCTGGGATGACTTCGTAGGTTATTGTGTAGAGCACGGCTGGTATGGAACGGAAAACCTTTCCCTGATTCCCGGTGAAGTGGGAGCAAGTGCCGTGCAGAATATCGGTGCTTACGGGGTAGAGGTGAAAGACCTGATCATCTCCGTAGAGACGGTGAACATTCACGGTGAGGAGCGCGTTTATGCTGTAGAAGAATGTGGCTATGCCTATCGCGACAGCATTTTCAAACGTCCGGAGAATAAATCCGTATTTGTGACCTATGTTTGCTTCCGGCTCAGTAAGGAAGAACATTATACGTTGGATTACGGCACCATTCGTCAGGAACTCGAAAAGTATCCTGCACTGACATTGCCGGTGCTCCGGAAAGTGATCATCGATATCCGTGAAAGTAAACTGCCCGACCCGAAAGTGATGGGAAATGCCGGCAGTTTTTTTATGAATCCTATCGTTCCGCGCGAAAAGCTGGAAGCTTTGCAGCAGGAATTTCCCCGAATCCCTTTCTACGAACTGAATGACGGACGAGTGAAAATTCCGGCAGGATGGATGATCGACCAGTGCGGCTGGAAAGGAAAATCCCTGGGACCGGCAGCAGTGCATGACAAACAGGCATTAGTACTGGTGAACCGGGGCGGTGCAAAGGGGAGTGACATTATAGCACTTTCGGATGCAGTACGGGCTTCTGTTCGTGAGAAATTCGGCATAGACATCCATCCGGAAGTAAACTTGGTTAATGGATAATGGAGAATGATCAATTATCCATTAAAGAGTTATCCATTAGAGAAATTGTTGATTAAAGAAATGAAAGTAAGAATACTTGGAAGCGGAACATCGACGGGAGTTCCCCAGATAGGGTGTAGTTGTCCGGTCTGCACTTCTCCCGATCCCAAAGATAACCGTTTGCGTGCGTCTGCTATCGTTGAAACGGAAGACGCCCGGATACTGATCGATTGCGGACCCGATTTTCGGGCGCAGGTGTTGCATCTTCCTTTTGAGAAGATAGACGGGGTACTTATCACGCACGAGCATTATGATCATGTGGGTGGACTGGATGATTTGCGTCCGTTCTGCCGTTTCGGGGCGGTTCCTATTTATGCTGAAGAATATGTGGCACAGGCACTGCGTCTGCGGATGCCCTACTGTTTTGTCGATCATCGTTATCCCGGTGTTCCTGATATTCCTTTGCAGGAAGTGGTTGCCGGGCAAGCCTTTTCCATTCATCGTACGGAGGTGGTTCCTTTGCGGGTGATGCATGGGCGGTTGCCGATTCTGGGCTATCGTATCGGTCGGTTGGGCTATATCACGGATATGCTCACCATGCCCGAAGAATCTTATGAACAATTGGAGGGGATAGATGTTCTGATAATGAATGCGCTTCGCATCGCTCCTCATCCCACCCACCAGAGTCTGGAGGAGGCATTGAAGGCGGCAGAACGTATTCGGGCAAAGGAGACATACTTCATCCACATGAGTCATGATATGGGGCTGCATGAGAAGGTAGAGAAGGGACTTCCTGAAAATGTTCACCTTACATACGACGGAATGGAAATCATTTTCTGATTATCGGTGACTTTTTTTAGCAAAAGTTTTGTTTTCTTTGTAGAAATTATTATTTTTGCCCCTAGCCGATAAACAGCAAATATTATGAAACTTCGTACGATAGTGAAAATAGCGATCACTTCTTCTGTTGTACTTTTGTGCTCAGGTTTTGCGTTGTACTCTTTTTTCAGGTTATCGGCTGCCGAAGATCAGAAGGATTTCGATCTCTACACCTTGGTTCCTTCCTCCGCTTCAGCAGTGTTTGTGACAGAAGACGTGGCGGAATTTGTAATGGAAGTAGATGAGCTGACTTGTAGCAGAGACCATCAGTATCTTTATGTATCCAAACTGTTTTCTTATCTGAAACAATACCTTTACTCTCTTCTGGAAGATGCGCCTCACGGTTTGAGCAGGCAGATGAATCAGATGCTGATTAGTTTCCACGAACCGGACAATGATCGTAATCAGGTGCTTTATTGCCGGTTGGGGAATGGTGACCGTGAGCTGATCGACCGTTTTGTGCAGAAATACGTTTCGTCGGGCTATCCTCCGAAAACATTCGGTTATAAGGGCGAGGATATTATCATTTATCCGATGGCTGACGGCGATTTTCTCGCTTGTTATCTGACGGAAGATTTCTTGGTGCTCAGTTGCCAGAAGAAACTGATAGAGGAGGTGATCGATATTCGTAAGACAGGCAAGTCATTGTCCGGAGACCCTGATTTTGAGGAAGTGCGTACACCGAAAAAAAGTACGGCTATCGCTACTGTTTATACCCGTCTGGCAGGAATGATGGGGTGGACGGAGTTTGATATGAAACTGAAAGATGATTTCATCTATTTCTCCGGCATCAGCCACCATGTAGATACTTGTTCCACCTTTATAAATGTAATCCGGCAACAGGAATCCGTCAAGGGATTTCCGGGTGAAACGCTGCCTTCTACCGCTTTTTATTTCAGCAAACAGGGAATTACGGATTGGGCGTCCTTGCTTTCCTATGGTGACCGGCAGGAATATGCGACGGCGGGCAGGACAGGTGAGATCCTGAACCGGGATCGGGAACTGTCGCGCTATCTGGCGGAAAATACGGGGCAGGACTTGGTGGCGTGTCTTTTCCAGCGGGAAGATTCGCTGATGGGGCCTGCGGCTGTTTTGAGTATCTCTGTGATGGATGTGACTGAAGCGGAAAGAATGTTGCGCTCGTTGGTAAATACGGCTCCGGCAGAGGAAGGAATGGGGCGGAATTCCCGTATAACTTTTTGTTATACTCCCGCTAAGGCCTATCCTGTATATAGGTTGCCTCAGACAACGTTGTTTACGCAACTAACCAGTTTCGTAGAGCCGTCTATGCATGTTTATGCCACATTCTATGGAGGGCGTTTGCTGCTGGCTCCGGATGAGGATAGTTTGTTGAGATATATCCGTCAGTTGGACAACGGTGAAGTGCTCGATGGAGCATTGGCTTATCGGGCGGGCACGGACGGATTATCTGATTCGTACCACTTCATGTTGATGGCGGACTTTGCCCATGTGCTCGACCAGTCCGGATATCAGGTTCGCTATGTGCCGGAATTCTTTCTCCGCAACTCCGACTTTTTCCGTAATTTCGTTCTTTTTGCACAGTTCACTTGTGCGGATGGGGTGGTGTATCCTAACCTTGTTTTGAAGTATAAATCCGAGTAGAATCCGATGAAAAAAACAGGCGAAAAATAGAGGGGGAAAATAGCTCTTAATTTGCGAAACTAAAAGCTCTGAAACGCCTTCTGGCAGGGCGCGAAAACCGAATGGAAACCAGTAGAGTAGAGAAGAGTATATAATTCTATTCTAAAG
>NZ_KV804336.1:158963-204941 GCF_001811315.1 Bacteroides sp. HMSC067B03
GAGTATATAATTCTATTCTAAAGAAATAGAATTAATAAGAAAAAAGATAGAGGATTTTGCCGCCGCCGACTCACTTTTTATTCCATTCCGTAAGATGTCTTTGAGGGAATTCATGAAGAGGTATCAATGGGGACTGTTTAGTTACTATTGACTTTTGGGGTCAGTCCGAAAACCCTGTTTGAGCTCCATGCTATACCGAAAAGAATATATTTAGGCACGGATTACACGGATTTCACGGTTTTAGTGCTATGATTACGTAAAACAACCGTGTTAATCCGTGTAATCCGTGCCTAATCCTCAATTTATAATTTTGTTCATTTCCGTACAAAAAATAATCTGAAAACAACCGGGTTTTCGAACTGATCCGACTTTTGGCGCACCTTCATGGGGCTTTTTTTGTCTCGCTGCCCAATCTCCTTCAGCTCGCTGCTCGATTTCTTTCGCCTCGCTGCTCAGTCCTTTTCAGCTCGCTGCTGAATCTGCGTTGGCTCCGAGGTGAATTCACTTCAGTTCGGTGTACGGTTACTGCAGAGGACAGTCATAAAAAAAACTCCCGATAGAAATGGTTTCATCGGAAGTCTTTTTATGCGGATCATTTTAATTCTTAGAACGGCAGGTCGTCTTTTGCATCGCCCGGAGTGAAATCCGGAGTAGCAGACGGAGCCGGAGGAGGAACGGGAGCACCCGGAGCCATAGGGGCACCTGCGCTTACACGCTCAACTTTCCATGCACGGATACTGTTGAACCAACGGTCGTTCCATTGACGGGCGTCAACGTCGAATGATACGGTCAGTTCTTCGCCCATCTGAATGTTGAACTGTTCGATTTTGTCGGCACCAAATACGTCGAAACACATTTTGCGCGGATATTGGTCATGGTTTTCAATTACGAACTCTTGTGATTTCCACTCGTTGCCGCTAGTCTTTGAAACTCCACCTCTCGGAGGGAGGATAGCGATGATTTTTCCTGTAAATTCCATTGCGATAATTTTAAATTCTGCGGCGAAGTTACAATTTTTTAGGAATATCCCTCACACAATGCTTGTTTTTTCTTTCGTTTTCTTGGGCAGCACGAATCTTTTTTCGTAACTTTGTGCGATATATAATTCAAAACTTAAATACTCGAAAATATATGAAATTTATCGTTTCAAGTACTGCTCTTTCCAGCCATTTACAGGCTATCAGTCGTGTAATTAACTCAAAGAATGCGCTGCCTATTCTCGATTGTTTTCTCTTCGAATTGGAAGACGGAACATTGTCTGTGACTGTTTCTGACAGTGAAACGACTATGGTGACTACCGTAGAGGTAAATGAAAGCGATACAAACGGGCGTTTTGCCGTAGTAGCAAAAACATTGCTTGATGCACTGAAAGAAATTCCGGAACAACCGTTGACATTCTACGTCAATACGGACAATTACGAAATCACAGTGCAGTATCAGAACGGAAAGTATAGTCTGATGGGACAGAATGCTGACGAATTTCCTCAGTCGGCTGTATTGGGCGACAATGCAGTCCGTGTGGAAATGGAAGCGAACGTACTGCTCGGCGGTATCAACCGCTCGGTATTTGCGACTGCCGACGATGAGCTCCGTCCGGTAATGAATGGTATATATTTCGATATTACAACAGAAGACATCACAATGGTGGCATCGGATGGTCATAAGCTGGTGCGTTGCAAAACGCTGGCTGCCAAAGGAAACGAGCGTGCTGCGTTCATCCTTCCGAAGAAACCCGCTACATTGCTGAAAAACCTGCTTCCGAAAGAACAGGGAACCGTGACCATCGAATTTGACGAACGCAACGCCGTGTTTATGCTGGAAAGCTACCGCATGGTCTGCCGTCTGATCGAAGGACGTTATCCGAACTACAACTCGGTGATTCCGCAGAACAACCCTCATAAAGTGACCGTAGACCGCCAGCAGCTGATCGGAGCTTTGCGCCGTGTGTCTATCTTCTCTTCCCAGGCAAGCAGCTTGATCAAACTGCGCATGCAGGAAAATCAGATTGTGATTTCCGCACAGGACATCGATTTCTCCACTTCTGCCGAAGAAACGCAAGTTTGCCAATATGCAGGCGCTGCCATGAGCATCGGATTCAAGTCTACTTTCCTCATCGATATCCTGAACAATATTTCAGCCGATGAAGTGGTAATCGAACTTGCCGATCCATCCCGTGCCGGAGTCATTGTACCGGTAGAGCAGGAAGAAAATGAAGACTTGCTGATGCTGCTGATGCCGATGATGTTGAACGATTAGTTATTTAATGGATAATTGAGAATGGATAATGGATAATGAGCTGCGCTGTCAGTAGTCAGGAGTTATCCATTTTTTATGTTTCCTGTCCATTCTTCATTATCCATTATCAATTGTCCATTATCCATTGAATAATTATCCATTAAAGAAAGATATGAGATTAAATTTGAAAAACCCGATTGTTTTCTTCGATTTGGAGACGACGGGAACCAATATCAACACAGACCGGATCGTTGAAATTTGCTATCTGAAAGTATATCCTAACGGGAATGAGGAAACGAAAACAATGCGTATCAATCCCGAAATGCATATTCCTGAAGCCTCTTCTGCCGTACATGGCATTTATGATGCCGACGTGGCGGATTGTCCGACTTTCAAGGAAGTGGCGAAGAATGTTGCCCGTGACATTGAAGGCTGCGATTTGGCCGGATTCAATTCCAACCGTTTTGATATTCCGGTACTGGCAGAAGAGTTTCTTCGTGCCGGCGTAGATATTGATATGACAAAACGCAAGTTTGTGGATGTACAGGTGATCTTTCATAAGATGGAGCAACGCACCCTTTCGGCTGCCTATAAGTTCTATTGCGAAAAGAGTCTGGAAGATGCCCATACGGCTGAGGCTGATACACGTGCCACTTACGAGGTGCTGAAAGCACAGCTCGACCGTTATCCGGATCTTCAGAACGATATCGCTTTCCTGGCAGAATATTCTAGTTTCAGTAAAAATGTAGATTTTGCCGGACGAATGGTGTATGACGACAACGGTGTGGAAGTATTTAACTTCGGAAAATATAAAGGAATGTCTGTAGCCGAGGTGCTGAAGAAAGATCCCGGATACTACAGCTGGATTTTAAACAGTGATTTCACGTTGAATACCAAAGCGGTGCTGACCAAAATCCGTTTGCGTGAAATGAGTAATTTGATTACAAAATAATGCTAAAAGGAAAAAAGATAATTCTTGGAATAACCGGTAGCATCGCTGCTTATAAGGCTTGTTACATTATCCGTGGGCTGATAAAGCAAGGAGCGGAAGTGCAGGTTGTCATTACTCCGGCGGGAAAAGAATTTATTACTCCCATCACTCTTTCGGCTCTGACCAGCAAACCGGTCATCAGCGAGTTTTTTGCCCAGCGGGACGGCACGTGGAACAGCCACGTAGACCTGGGATTGTGGGCAGATGCCATGCTGATCGCACCCGCCACCGCCTCTACCATCGGAAAGATGGCGAATGGGATAGCCGACAATATGCTGATAACCACTTATCTTTCGGCAAAAGCTCCGGTATTCGTGGCACCGGCTATGGACCTCGATATGTATGCCCATCCTTCTACACAGAAGAATCTGGATATACTGCGTTCCTACGGCAACCATATCATCGAACCCGGAACGGGCGAACTTGCCAGCCATCTGGTAGGCAAAGGGCGTATGGAAGAACCGGAAAACATTATTCGTGTGCTGGATGAATTTTTCTCTGCAAGTGCCGAACTTCAGGGAAGGAAAATCATGATAACCGCCGGACCGACTTACGAAAAAATTGATCCTGTCCGTTTTATCGGCAACTATTCTTCCGGTAAGATGGGATTTGCACTGGCGGAAGAGTGTGCACGCCGTGGGGCAGAGGTGACGCTGATTGCCGGACCGGTACAACTGAAAACGCAACATTCGCGTATTCACCGGATTGATGTGGAGTCTGCCCGGGAAATGTATGAAGCAGCGCAAGCCTGTTTCCCGACTGCTGATGTAGGGATTCTTTGTGCGGCGGTTGCTGATTTCCGTCCCGAAACGGTGGCCGGCCAAAAGATCAAGCGGGAGAAAGAAGAAGAACTGACCTTGCACCTTCAGGCTACGCAGGACATTGCTGCAAGCTTGGGAAAGATCAAAGAAGAAAATCAACTGTTAGTGGGCTTTGCCCTCGAAACGAACAACGAACAGCAGAATGCCGAAGGAAAGCTCGAACGCAAAAACTTCGACTTTATCGTCCTTAACTCCCTGAATGATGCAGGAGCCGGCTTCCGTCATGATACAAACAAGATTAGCATTATTGATCGCAAAGGTCGCAAGGATTATTCTTTGAAGCCTAAACAGGAAGTAGCACAGGACATTATCGACCATCTGGCCGCTGTCTTAACTCTCTGATCTTTAATTCTCATTTTTTAATTTTTAAATTACAGAAAGTGTTACGTTCACTCTATATTCAGAATTACGCATTGATAGAAAAACTGGATATCGGTTTTGAAACCGGGTTCTCTGTCATCACAGGTGAGACAGGAGCCGGAAAATCGATTATTCTGGGAGCAATCGGTCTGCTGCTGGGGCAGCGTGCCGACGTGAAAGCGATTCGTCGTGGAGCTTCTAAATGTATTATCGAAGCACGTTTTGATATCTCGGCATACGGCATGCGTCCGTTTTTTGAAGAGAACGAACTGGAATACGACGACGAAGAATGTATCCTGCGACGCGAAGTGCAGGCATCCGGCAAAAGCCGTGCATTCATTAATGACACGCCCGCTTCGCTGGCACAGGTGAAGGAACTGGGCGAACAGCTGATCGATGTGCATTCGCAACATCAGAATCTTTTGCTTAATAAGGAAGGTTTTCAGTTGAATGTGCTCGACATTCTGGCTCATAATGACGACGCACTGGAGAAATACCATTCATTGTATAACGAATGGAAACAGCTCGACCGTGAACTCTCCGAGTTGACGGCACTTGCCGAGCAAAGCCGGACAGATGAAGACTATCTCCGTTTCCAGCTGGAACAGATTGAAGAGGCTCATCTTGCCGAAGGAGAGCAGAGCCTGCTGGAACAGGAAGCGGAAACATTGAGTCATGCCGAAGAAATCAAAGCGGGACTTTACCGCATCGAGCAGTCCTTTTTCTCGGATGAAGGCGGACTGCTTTCGTTCTTGAAAGATAATCTGAATACGCTGAATGGCCTGAAAAAAGTATATCAGCCTGCCGGCGAACTAAGCGACCGCATGGAAAGCGCTTATATCGAACTGAAGGATATTTCGCAGGAAGTATCATCGCAGGGAGAATCGATAGAGTTTAATCCTGCCCGGCTGGACGAAGTGAACGACCGTCTGAACCTGATTTATTCTTTGCAGCAGAAGCACCGGGTGCAGACACTCGAAGAATTGATTGCCTTGGCGGATCAATACCGGAATAAACTGTCCGAGATTACCTCTTATGATGACCGGATAGCCGAACTGACTGCCCGCAAAGACGCCCAGTATGACCGGGTGAAGAAACAGGCAGCCGTACTGACAAAAGCCCGTGCGGCAGCCGCCCGCGAAGTAGAGAAACAGCTGGCTGGCCGGCTTGTCCCGCTGGGGATGCCCAACGTCCGCTTTCAGGTGGAAATGGGCTTGAAGAAAGAACCGGGCGTACAGGGTGAGGATACTGTCAACTTCCTGTTCTCCGCTAACAAGAACGGAACCTTGCAAAGCATATCTTCTGTCGCTTCCGGAGGAGAGATTGCACGTGTGATGCTTTCTATCAAAGCGATGATTGCCGGTGCGGTGAAATTGCCGACGATTGTATTTGATGAGATTGACACCGGAGTTTCCGGTGAGATAGCCGACCGCATGGCAGATATGATGCAGGAAATGGGTGACCGCAACCGCCAGGTGATCAGTATCACGCACCTGCCGCAAATTGCAGCTCGCGGGCGCGCTCATTATAAAGTATATAAGGAAGACAGCGATACGGAAACGAACAGCCATATCCGCCGTCTCACCGATGAAGAACGGGTAGAGGAAATAGCTCATATGCTGAGTGGAGCCACACTGACAGAGGCTGCTCTTAGCAATGCGAAAGCCTTGTTGACCCGTATTTCATAATCCATAATTCAAAATTTATAATTCAAAATTACAATGACCGATAAAAGTGAAATGATTTTCGGCGTCCGTGCCGTCATAGAAGCCATTCAGGCAGGAAAAGAGATTGATAAGATCCTCGTCAAGAAAGATATTCAAAGTGATCTTTCAAAGGAACTTTTCGCAGCATTGAAAGGCTTGCTGATTCCTGTTCAGCGTGTGCCGGTGGAGCGTATCAACCGCATCACACGGAAGAATCATCAGGGTGTGGTTGCCTTCATTTCCTCTGTGACTTATCAGAAGACGGAAGATCTTGTTCCTTTCCTTTTCGAGCAAGGCAAGAATCCGTTCTTTGTGATGCTGGATGGCATAACGGATGTGCGTAACTTTGGCGCGATTGCCCGTACCTGCGAGTGTGCAGCGGTAGACGCGGTGATTATTCCTGCACGTGGCAGCGTGTCGGTGAATGCCGATGCCATGAAGACTTCCGCAGGTGCATTGCATACACTCCCTGTTTGCCGCGAACAAAATTTGCGTGCTACTTTGCAGTATCTCAAGGATAGCGGTTTTCGTATCGTTGCCGCTACCGAGAAAGGAGATTATGACTATACGAAAGCCGATTATACAGGTCCGATGTGTATTATTATGGGGGCGGAAGATACGGGTGTATCCTATGAAAATCTGGCTCTCTGTGACGAATGGGTGAAAATACCGATGCTGGGAACCATCGAATCTCTGAATGTTTCCGTGGCTGCCGGTATTTTGATTTATGAAGCTGTGAAACAAAGAAACAACGACTGATATGAAGAAACTTTTAATCTTACCTCTGGCGCTTTTCCTTTTGGTACAGAGCGGTTGGGCGCAAACCCCGAAATGGGTGGAGAAGGCGAAACGTGCTGTATTCTCAGTAGTGACTTATGACAAGAATGACAAGATACTGAATACCGGGAACGGATTTTTCGTATCCGAAGACGGGTTGGCTCTGTCCGATTACAGTCTTTTCAAAGGGGCCGAACGTGCGGTGATTATCACGGCTGAAGGCAAGCAGATGCCGGTCAGCCTGATTTTGGGAGCAGATGATATGTACGATGTGATTAAGTTCCGTGTGGCCATCACTGAGAAGAAAGTGCCGGCGTTGACCGTAGCAAATACGGCTCCGGCTGTAGGGGCTGATGCGTGGATGCTTCCTTATTCTACGCAGAAGAGTATCGCCTGCGTTTCGGGTAAAGTGAAAGAAGTATCGAAGATTGCCGGCGAATATCATTATTACACCTTGAGTATGCAGATGAAGGACAAGATGGTGAGTTGCCCGGTGATGAATGTGGAAGGACAGGTGTTCGGTATTTCCCAGAAGTCTTCCGGTGCCGATACAATAACGACTTGTTATGCGGCAGGAGCGGCTTTTGCGATGTCGCAGAAGATTAATGCTTTGTCTTTGGGAGATGTAGCCTTGAAAAACATTGGTATCCGTAAAGGATTGCCCGAAGCTGAAGATCAGGCATTGGTGTATCTGTTTATGGCTTCCACGCAGATGTCGGCTGATGACTATGAGAAATTGATGGACGATTTCATCCGCCAGTTCCCTGGCAGTACGGATGGATATATTCGCCGTGCCGGCTATTATGTGGCAAAAGGGAAGGAAGATCAGTCTTATTTCGATAAGGCGGTAGCTGATTTTAATCAGGCCCTGAAGATTTCAACCAAGAAGGATGATGTGTATTATAATATCGCCAAACTGATATACGGTTACCAGCTCTCGAAACCGGAGCAAACTTATAAAGACTGGACGTACGATACGGCTTTGAAGAATGTCCGTCAGGCGGCGGCTATCGATCCTCTGCCCGTTTATACGCAGTTGGAAGGTGATATACTTTTTGCTCAGCAGGATTATGCCGGTGCGTTGGCTGCTTATGAGAAGGTGAATGCCAGCAATCTGGCTTCGGCTGCTTCGTTCTTTAGTGCTGCCAAGACAAAAGAGTTGCTGAAGGCAGATGCAAAAGAAGTAATCGCATTGATGGACAGTTGCGTAGCTCATTGTCCGCAGCCTGTCACAGCAGACTTTGCTCCTTATCTGTTGGAACGTGCACAACTGTATATGAATAACGATCAGGCAAGAAATGCAATGCTCGATTATGATGCTTATTATAAGGCTGTGAATGGTCAGGTCAATGACCTTTTCTATTACTATCGTGAGCAGGCTGCATTGAAAGCCCGCCAATACCAGCGTGCATTGGATGATATCGTGAAAGCGATAGAACTGAGTCCTAAGGATCTGACTTATCGGGCAGAGCATGCGGTTATTAATCTGCGGGTAGGGCGTTATGAAGAATCTATGCAGATATTGAACGATATATTGAAGGATGAGCCGAAGTATGCAGAAGCATACCGCTTGTTGGGACTTTGTCAGATACAGCTGAAGAAGACAGATGAGGCTTGTGGAAACTTCAATAAAGCGAAAGAACTGGGCGATCCGAATGTGGAGGGGCTTATAAAGAAATATTGTAAATAAGCGTATATCTGCCGACCGGAGATATATACTTAATGTTGAAAAAGTAAACCCCTGCCGACTACAGAAGTCGGCAGGGGTTCTTCGTTTTTGGGGACGTTGTAAAATACTCTCTCTCTCTAATTTCTCCCCACTTGTCAAGTTCAGGTTTCAGGTCTTAATATGATATATAGGTTTGATTCTTTTTTGTCTTGTTTATAAGTTAAATGCAGTAATTTGTGAAATACTGCATCCGCTCTTCATTTTTTTTCTCCAAATGGTTACTTTTTTACTTTTTGACCTATAAAAAGCCTGAAATCGACTTTGTTCAGTGAGTAAATTTAAAATATAGTATCTATGTCGTGCATACTCTTGTTGTATTTTCATGTTTTTAGTAATCCTGTCTTCGTTTTTCTTGTTTATAAGTGGAAAATAGTAGAGTTGCAGAAAGAGTTTTTTGAAAGGCGAAAATTAGAAGTAGCAAGTTTGGGAATTGCAAAATTAAACTAGAGTTATCTATATTTTAGGCGCAAATCGAAACTTATATTAAATTTATTTGTTTGTTTTCATAAATATGCCCATCTTTGTGCCGTTATTTGATTCGTTGCGTAATAGGTAACGGATAAGTGTGGGGTAAATAGATGATTTATAGCAAAAAAAGCATACAAGAAGTTCTGCCGGCAGATGTGACTGGCAGGAGCGTAGCGCACCCTAAACGTTGGTTAGTGGCTTTAGTACGTGTTTCTCATGAGAAGAAAACGAGTGAGCGGCTATCTAAAATGGGGATTGAAAATTTCCTTCCTGTTCAGCAAGAAGTGCATCAATGGAGTGATCGTCGAAAGGTAGTCGAGCGTGTTCTTCTTCCGATGATGATATTTGTGCATGTCGATCTTTATGAGCAGAAAGAAGTTTTAACATTGGGTTCTATCAGCCGATATATGGTGTTGCGTGGAGAGAGTACTCCTGCTGTCATTCCCGATGAACAGATGCACCGCTTTAAGTTCATGCTAGACTATTCTGACGAGACGATTAATATGAGTACGTCTCCCTTGTCACCAGGAGAAAAAATTAAGGTTATCAAAGGACCACTATCCGGACTTCAAGGAGAATTGGTTACTGTAAATGGGAAATCGAAAGTCGCAGTCCGGCTTACTATGCTGGGATGTGCTTTTGTAGATATACCAGTAGGGTGTGTGGAACCGCTGGAAAAATAAGGGTTTAAATAAGTGAAACAAGCATTAAGTGAACAAAAGGGGTATGGTGAATTTTTTACTGCAAGAAAACATAGATGATCTGCAAAAGCTGTCGGATCGTCTACTTCATATCAGCGATGAAAATGGGTATATATACGCTGATGACCTTTCAGAATTACATCAAGCAATTCACGAAAAAATCATAGATCTATATTCCCAACGGGGGAAGACACCGGAGCAGGATGCTACCCTGTGTTTGGCAATCCTAATGGGATATAATGTGTCGATGTACGCCAATCCGGAAGACGAAGAAAGAAAACAGGCTGTTTTGATCCGTTCTCTGTCTCTTCTCGATGTTCTTCCCCCTTCTCTTCTTAAGCAACAGTTATCTGCCGTTTGTCACGAGATGCAGGAGCTGTGCGAAATCAACTGAAACTTTTTTATTTGTCAATGAAAATGCAAAAACTTTTTGGCATTCTACTCTTTTGTTTGATGCTGGGAAGTGGCTCGCTTATGGCTCAGTCCATGAGTGACTCACAAGTACTGGAATATGTAAAGGACGGTATCCGGCAAGGTAAGGAACAGAAGCAGCTCGCTTCCGAACTGGCCCGTAAGGGTGTAACCAAGGAACAGGCAATGCGTGTGAAGCAGCTGTACGAGCAGCAGAACAATGTAAATACCTCGAAATCAACGGGTACGGACATCAATGAATCCCGCCTGCGTGAAGAAACAAAGGAAAATACTTCCGACATGCTGGAGGACCATCCCACCACTCAGGACCTTGCCCGTGGTGATCAGGTCTTCGGACGCAACATCTTCAATACCCGCAACCTGACATTTGAACCCAGTGTCAATCTGGCTACTCCCTCCAATTACCGTCTAGGTCCCGGTGATGAAGTAATCATTGATATCTGGGGTGCCAGTCAGAACACCATCCGCCAGCAGATCTCTCCGGAAGGTACCATCAATATTTCGAAGATCGGTCCTGTCAACCTCAGCGGTATGACGGTCTCTGCCGCCAATGACTATCTGAAAGCGGCATTGAATAAGATATATAACGGTTTAAACAATACTACCGACCCCACTTCGGACATCCGTCTGACACTTGGTAATATCCGTACCATCCAGATCAATGTGATGGGAGAAGTAGTGCAGCCGGGTACCTACGCCTTGTCTTCCTTCTCTACGGTCTTCCATGCGCTTTATCGCGCAGGCGGCGTGAGTGATATCGGTAGCCTCCGGAATGTGCAGCTGGTACGAAACGGAAAGAACATCGCCACCATTGACGTCTACGAATTCATCATGAAAGGCAATACGCAGGACGACATCCGCCTGCAGGAAGGTGATGTCGTGATTGTTCCCGCTTATGATGTATTGGTAAAGATCAGCGGCAAGGTAAAACGTCCTATGCGTTTCGAAATGAAAAAGGGGGAGTCGCTGTCTACCCTTATCACCTATGCCGGTGGCTTCGATGCCGATGCCTACACGCGTTCATTGCGTGTTGTCCGTCAGAATGGTGAGGAATACGAAGTCAACACGGTCAAGGACATGGATTACAGTATCTACAAAATGCGTAACGGTGATGTCGTAACCGCCGAAGCCATCCTTAACCGCTTCACAAATAAACTGGAAATCCGTGGTGCGGTGTACCGTCCCGGCATCTACCAGCTCAGCGGCAAACTGAATACCATCCGCGAATTAGTCAATGAGGCTCAGGGTCTGACCGGTGACGCTTTCCTGAATCGTGCCGTCCTCTATCGGCAGCGTGAAGATTTGACGAGTGAAGTTGTTCCCGTAGATATCAGGTCTATCATGGACGGTACTTCCCCGAATCTTGCCTTGATGAAGAATGACATCCTCTACATTCCAAGTATCCATGATCTGGAGGACCGTGGCAATGTCACAGTTCATGGTGAGGTCGCGCATCCCGATTCATATCCCTATGCGGATAACATGACTCTTGAGGATCTGATCATTCAGGCCGGTGGTCTGCGCGAAGCTGCCTCTACTGTCCGGATTGATGTCTCGAGACGAATCAAGAATCCCCGCAGTACTGCGGATAATGATACGATCGGCCAGATGTACAGCTTCTCTTTGAAGGATGGCTTCGTAATAGACGGCCAGCCCGGTTTTATCCTTCAGCCTTATGATCAGGTATATGTCCGTCGCAGTCCGGGCTATCAGGCACAGCAGAACGTCGCCATTGAGGGTGAAATCCTTTTCGGAGGAAATTACGCCATGACCAGCCGTGAGGAACGTCTTTCTGATCTGGTGAATAAAGCCGGTGGTCCGACCAGTTACGCTTACCTGCGTGGTGCAAAGCTGACTCGTGTGGCTAATGCCAGTGAGAAGAAACGTATGAGCGATGTCGTCCGCTTAATGCAGAGACAGTTGGGTGAGGCCATGATTGATTCTTTGGGTATCCGCGTTGAAGATACCTTTACGGTTGGGATTGATTTGGAGAAGGCCTTGAGTAACCCTAAAGGTAATGCCGATCTTGTTTTGCGTGAAGGTGATGTGATCTCTGTTCCTAAGAATAATAATACCGTAACTATCAATGGTGCTGTCATGGTTCCGAATACGGTTTCTTATATACAGGGAAAAGATGTGGACTACTATTTGAATCAGGCCGGTGGTTATTCAGATAATGCGAAGAAGAGTAAGAAGTTCATCGTTTACATGAATGGTCAGGTGACGAAGGTGAAGGGTAGTGGTAAGAAACAGATTGAACCGGGTTGTGAGATTATTGTGCCTAGTAAGGCTAAGAAGAAGGCGAATATTGGGAACATACTGGGTTATGCTACTTCCTTCAGTTCTTTGGGGATGATGATTGCTTCTATTGCCAATTTGATAAAAAAATAACAGATATCTATCATGACAGAACAGAAACTAGCAAAAGACCTCTCATCCGTATCCAACGAACCGAAGGCTGATGAGATGGAAATTGACCTGATGGATATTCTAAGAAAAATCATCGCTATTCGTAAGACCTTATATAAGGCTGTCGGCATAGGTTTGGTCATTGGTATCATTGTGGCTTTGAGTATTCCAAAGAAATATACGGTTGAGGTAACTTTGTCTCCTGAAATGGGCAATTCCAAAGGCAATAGCGGTCTTGCATCAATGGCTGCCTCCTTCTTAGGAGCTGGGACAGGTATGAGTGGTGATGGGGTGGATGCTCTAAATGCTTCCCTTTCACCTGAGATTGTCTCTTCCACTCCTTTTCTGCTGGAGCTTTTGTCTATGAGCGTACCTAGCGGTGGTGAAGAAAGTGAAAAGATTGATTTAGGATCTTATTTGGATAGCCAGTCTTCTCCTTGGTGGAGTTACGTTATGGGACTTCCAGGTATGGCAATAAGCGGGGTAAGGGCGTTGTTCGCAGATGAAGATGAGTCCGACGGTTTGAGAAACAATAAGTTCGGTACTATTGAACTTACTAAAGAAGAGGATGAAAAAATCACTTCTTTAAAGAAGAACATAACAGCTGTGATGGATAAGAAGACTGCCATAACCAATGTTTCCGTCACTTTACAAGATCCCAAAGTTGCCGCTGTCGTAGCCGATTCCGTTGTCCATAAGTTACAGGAATACATCACAGGTTATCGTACTTTTAAAGCAAAGGAGGATTGCGCTTATTTGGAGAAGCTGTTCAAGGAACGCCGGGAGGAGTATTACGCGGCTCAGAAGAAGTATGCTGAGTATGTGGATACCCATGACAACCTGATTCTTCTGAGTGTTCGTGCCGAGCAGGAGCGTTTGCAGAACGACATGAGTTTGGCTTATCAGGTTTACAGTCAGGTTGCCAACCAGTTTCAAGTAGCCCAAGCAAAAGTTCAGGAAGAGAAACCCGTATTTGCGGTAGTAGAACCTGCGGTTGTACCTCAACAATCTTCCGGTACGAGCAGAAAGATGTATGTGATCGTCTTTGTCTTTCTGTCTGTGGCGACAGTCATCGGTTGGAAACTCTTTGGGGAAGAGTTTTGGGACAAGCTGAGGCGTGAATTTGTGTAATACGTCGTATAGAAGTTTTAAAAAAGGGAGAATATAGAATACGATCATGAAGAAATCATTGGAAAGATTTTTGCAATACACCAGCCGTAATTTTTTTAATTGTTGGCTTATTCTCGGGGTGGATACACTGATCTCCGGTTTGTGTACTCTGTCTGCCTTTATCGGCATTTATTACATTGTGGGCATCGGCTGGAATATTTTTCAGTTGTTACAGGTCACCGCTGTATCTTTGCTGTCAAGCATAATTGGTGATTTGCTTTTCAACACCTATCGCAACACCATCCGTTATTCCGAGATCAAGGATCTTTGGCGGATCACCTGTAGTGTTCTGTTCAAAACATGCTGTCTTGCCGTCTATGTGTTTTTTATATTAAACGGAGACCGCTTATTCGGCAGCCAGAATCTGGTATTTGTCATCTCCGACGGTATGTTCACTCTGATCGCTTTGATCGGTTTTAGAGTCATAGTCATCGTTACTTATGATTCTCTGATCGGTATGGTCCGTAAGACGGACACTCGTGTGTTGATCTATGGTACCGATGACAAGAGCGTTGCCTTGAAGACGCGTCTGCGCAACAGTTCGCATTACAAGATAGTCGGTTTTTGTATTTACAGTCCTGATCATAGTCGCCGCATTCTTGCCGATTCTCGTGTTTATTCATTCTCGGACAAGTCCGATTTTAGGACGTTGATTCAGAAGCACCGTATACAGGCTGTTCTTTTTTCCCGCTATGATTCCATTAAGGAGGAAGAGAACCGTCTTCTTGAATATAGTAAGAGCATTGGCGTGAAGACTCTGATCGCTCCCTCCATCAGTGAGGCGGATGTCGATGGTCCTTTTCATCAGTTCGTCCGTCCCATCCGTATTGAAGATCTTTTGGGGCGCGAGGAAATCAAAATCAACATGGGGGAAATCGCAGCGGAATATTGCAATAAGACTGTTCTTGTCACCGGAGCTGCCGGCAGTATCGGGAGTGAACTTTGCCGACAACTGGCCCAAATCGGTGTCCGTAAACTGATATTGTTTGATTCTGCAGAGAGCCCACTTCATAACGTCCGTTTGGAGTTCGAGAAGAAATATCCAAGGATAGACTTCGTTCCTGTGATCGGTGACGTTCGTGTGATTCAACGTCTCCGTATGGTCTTTGAACTGTATCACCCCCAGATCGTATTCCATGCAGCCGCTTATAAGCATGTCCCTTTGATGGAGGAAAATCCTTGTGAGGCCGTTTACGTGAATGTGATAGGTTCCCGTCAGGTGGCTGATATGGCAGTAGAGTATGGCACTGAGAAGATGATTATGATTTCTACGGATAAAGCGGTCAATCCCACGAATGTGATGGGAGCTTCTAAACGTCTGGCTGAAATCTATGTTCAGAGTCTAGGTACGGCTATAAAAGAAAGAAAAGTAAAAGGTAATACGAAATTTATTACTACCCGTTTTGGTAACGTTTTAGGCAGTAACGGCTCTGTTATTCCCCGCTTTAAAGAGCAGATTGAGAACGGTGGTCCTGTTACTGTCACCCATCCCGATATTATCCGCTACTTTATGACTATTCCTGAGGCTTGTCGTTTGGTGATGGAGGCTGGCATGATGGGAGAGGGGAACGAGATCTTTGTTTTCGAGATGGGTGAGCCTGTAAAGATCGTGGATTTGGCTACCCGTATGATTGAGTTGGCCGGTTACCGTCCGGATGAGGATATCAAGGTGGAGTTTACTGGTCTTCGTCCGGGAGAGAAACTTTATGAGGAGCTTTTGAGTACTGAAGAGAATACTCTTCCTACTTCTAATAAGAAGATCAAGATTGCTAAGGTCCGTCGTTATGAGTATGATGATGTGCTGGATTCTTACTCTGATTTTGAAGTCTTGGCCCGAAATGTCAGGATCATGGATACTGTCGCTCTGATGAAAAAGATGGTCCCAGAGTTCATCTCCAAGAACTCCCGGTTTGAGGTGTTGGACAAAAAAGAGGATTAAAAACAAAGAAACATGAAAATAACAGTAGCAGGAATCCGTAATTTAGGTTTGTCCATGGTAACGTTACGTAAACGTCCAAAAATGACGTATTGCTTCAAAGCATAAATAGCTAGCTCTTTACTACTGTAATCAACTTATAAAGTATGTATAGCAGCAGTATTATGAGCATCTGTTCATCCGCTATAAGGCAGAGATAGTTTCGCAGGGAAAATCCATTCAGGATTTCTGTTTTAAGATAAGGACCTTACAATCTCTTTTACAAATAGAAGTTTGGTGGAGAAACTGGAGGGGCTATGCTGAGCATTTCAGACATTTACCGCTTCTATTACCAGAGGAACTTCCACGACTTTCGTTGCAAGAACAGTTGGGTGCTATTCATCTAAAAGAATATTGGCTTATCATTGGGGCTATAAGGATGTGGTATATAATAGGATAAAAAACATAGTAGACAGTATGTAAATCAATAAGCATTATACGTGTTTTTAAATATTGTGCAGCTCTTTTAAGGTTGGATATGCTTGTGTTTTATATAATTTATTTAAAGAGTTTTTGTCTATATGATAATATGTTAAATGCGCATGAAGAATACGAAAACAGCAATAATCGGAGCCAATGGTTACATTGGTAAACATCTTGAGTTCTATTTAAAAAGGATGGGATTAGATCCTACGTGTTACGATATACAAGATGATAGTCGTGAAAATTATAAGCAGGTTGATATAACAGACAAAGAGTCTGTTAAAAATATTGATATCAATGTAGATTATATTTATATGTTTGCAGGTCTTACCGGTACTTATGCTGGATTTGATAAGTATGAAACTTACGTTAGCATTAATGAGATTGGATTGCTTAATCTTCTTGATGCTATACGAACTTCTGAGAAAAAACCTAAGATCGTGTTTCCTTCAACTCGATTAATATATAAAGGAGTTGATAAACCGCTTAAAGAAGAGGATGAGAAAGAGACAAAGACTCTATATGCTATCAATAAGCTAGCTTGCGAGAGTATTCTCTATGCTTACAACAAGAGTTTTGATATTCCATACACAATATTTCGTATCTGTATTCCATATGGCAATATGCTTTCAACAGACTATAGTTTTGGGACAATTGGTTTCTTTATCAAACAGGCTAAAGCTGGTAAAGATATAACTCTTTATGGAGGTGGAGATACTAAACGTACTTTTACTCATATGGAAGATCTTTGCTACCAAATAGTACAGGGATCAATGAATAAAGATAGTAATGGCGAAATTTATAATATTGGTGGTCAGACTCTTTCTTTGAGAGAAGCTGCCGAATTTGTTGCCAAGAAGTTTAAGACCAATGTAGTTGCAGTGGAATGGCCGGAAAAAGATTTTCGTATAGAGAGCAATCATACATACTTTGATGATACAAAAATCCGCTCATTGTTATGCATTGGTGAGTACAAACAATTACAAGAATTTTCAAAAGACTTATAAACTCTATGAAAACAAGAAATATAGAGGACGTGCAATTAGATTTCCTTATTTCAGCGCTTAGCCATGGTAATTTCATCAGTACTACTGATATTCTTATGTGGATGAAGCAACAGAATGAAGATGTTGTTAGTAATATCAAGCAGATTCCAATCGAACAACTTAAAGGGTGGAACTATCGTGATGATCGTATTTGCCATGATAGCGGTAAATTCTTTAGTATTGATGGTATTCACATCATGACTAATTATCGTAATGTACCAGAATGGGATCAACCTATTATCAATCAACCTGAAATTGGGTTTCTTGGCTTTATAGTAAAGAAGTTCAATGGGGTAATGCATTTTTTGATGCAGGCTAAAATTGAACCTGGAAACTTGAATATTGTTCAACTTTCCCCAACTCTTCAGGCTACAAGAAGTAATTATACACGTGTCCATGGAGGTAAATCTCCTAATTATTTGGAGTATTTTAACGGTGAGAAAGAAGTATATGTATTGGTTGACCAATTGCAGTCAGAGCAAGGCGCTCGCTTCCTTCATAAGCGTAATAGAAATATTATTGTAGAGATTAATGAGGATGAAGAAATATCTGTAAAGGATGGTTTCATATGGGTATCTCTTGGTCAGATAAAAGAGTTACTACGTTATCCTAATGTTGTAAATATGGATAGCCGTACTGTTATCTCTTGCATTAAGTTTGGTAACTATTCAGAACAATCGCTTAAATTACTTTCTTCTGTGAAGAACATGTATGGAATTGAGAACGATAAACCTGATTCATTTCTGTATTCAGTTTTGAGTAGTGATAACCATCTTCACGAATTGCAAGATATTATCCAATGGATGACATCACTTAAATTTAAATACGAACTTGGTGTGAATTCTATCGGTATTTCGAAAATGAAGTATTGGGTTTATGACGGAAATGTTTTGCGTCATGAAGATAATAAGTATTTTGATGTGATTGGAGTACGAGTTGAAATTGGTAATCGTGAGGTCATATCTTGGGATCAGCCTATGGTACGATCTGCTCAGGAAGGACTCATGGGCTTTATCGTGAAGAAGATAAATGGTATTTATCATTTTTTGGTTCAGGCAAAATTAGAAGCGGGTAATTTTGATATAGTGGAAATGGCTCCAACAGTACAGTGTTTGACTGGAAACTACAGAAAAGGTAAGAACGAATATACTATACCTTATTTGGAACAGGTACTAAATGCGCCCAATGAGAATATTTGGTATAGCAGTTACCAGAGTGAAGAAGGTGGACGTTTCTTTCAAGAACAGAACTTCAACATAATTGTAGAGGTTGGTGACGAATTCCCTATAGAAGTAGAGGAAAACTACTGTTGGATGACGCTCAACCAGATGCTTTCATTTGTTACATATAATAATTACTTAAATATTGCAGCTCGCAGTCTCTTGTCTGCTGTCAGTTTCTATTAAAGATTAATATATGATTAAAATAGGCATTATTTGCCCCTCAGAAATAGCTTTACGTAGATTTATGCCAGCTCTCCAAAAAGTGCAGGGTGTGTTGTTTTCCGCTATAGGCATTGCCTCTCCTAAAGAATGGTTTGGGGATTTGGAGAATGTCACAGCTGAACAAATTGAAGAACAACAATTTCGAGAGTTTACTAAAGCTGGTGCTTTTGTTGATCAATATGGTGGTGAGATTATTGTGGGTTATGAAACGTTGGTATCATCTGATAAGATTGATGCGATTTATATTCCGCTCCCCCCAGCGTTACACTATAAATGGGCTAAATTAGCTCTTCAGAATGGTAAACATGTGTTTGTGGAGAAGCCTTCTACTACAACTTTGGCAGATACAAATGATTTGATTTCAATAGCTTCAAAAAAAGAACTTGTTTTGCATGAGAATTATATGTTTATTTATCACTCTCAGTTAGAAGAAATCCAGTCAGTAGTGAAGAAAGGTGAGATAGGAGAAGTGCGTTTGTACCGCATTACATTTGGCTTTCCCCAACGCGCAGCTAATGATTTTCGTTACAATAAAACATTGGGAGGTGGAGCGTTATTAGATGCAGGTGGTTACTGTTTGAAGTATGCTAATTGGCTTCTTGGAGGTGATGCCCATGTGATTTCAGCTCAAGCTAACTATTTAGAAGGTTTTGAGGTTGACATGTATGGTTCTGCTATTATGGCTGATTCTGATGGTCATATTGCACAACTTGCTTTCGGTATGGATAACGACTATCGTTGCGATATTGAGATTTGGGGGAGCAATGGAACCATCACCAGTGGTCGTATTTTGACTGCACCAGCGGGCTTTGTACCTACATACAGTATAAAGAAGAATCAAGATATTGAAATTCGTCAGCTTTCTGCAGACGATACATTCTTCAAATCAATTCAGCGATTTGTAGCTTGTATGGAGAATGCTAGTGTTCGTATAGAAGAGTACAATCTTTTAAAAAAGCAAGAAGAGCTAGTTGAAGAATTTAAATATTTGTGTAAATAAGGAAGGAGCATGTCCGATAGCAAACAGTCTACATATAGAAGTATTTTTAAAGCTACATCTTTATTTGGCGGGTTGCAATTATATCTGATTTTTATTAGTATAATTAAATCCAAGTTTATCGCTATTTTACTTGGTCCTTTAGGTGTTGGAATACAGGGACTTTTTCAGTCGGGTACTGAGGTCATTCGTACTTTAACTAATTTTGGATTATCTCAAAGTGCTGTCAGAGAAGTTTCTGAAGCTAATGGGAATAAAGATGAAGTGCGCATAAAGCTAGTTACTTCAGTCATCAATAAACTGGTTTGGATCACTGGACTCTTAGGCGCAATTTTGGTTTGTATACTGTCACCATATTTAAGCCAATCTTTATTTGGGAATTACGATTATACCGTTCCCTTTATACTTCTGTCTGTTACTCTGTTGTTAGAACAACTCTCAGCAGGTCAAAAAGTTATTCTTCAGGGGCTGAGAAAAATAAAAGAACTTGCAAAAGCATCAGCATGGGGTTCTACAGTAGGATTGTTGGTGTCAATTCCAATTTACTATTCATTTGGAGTGAAAGGTATTGTACCGACGTTAATATTAAGTTCTGTTACTACGTTTTTGCTTTCTTGGTTCTATGCAAGGCATTATATAAAAGCTTGTCCTAAAGTCACAATAAAGCAAACTGTTACTGAAGGTTGTTCAATGCTGACTATGGGTATAGCAATGAGTGTTAGTAATATTCTGATAACTGTTTGTGCTTTTGTATTAAGAGCTTTTATCAGTAATAACGGAGGAACAGAAATAGTAGGTTATTATACAGCAGGTTTTACTATAGTTACTACCTATTTTTCCATGATATTTAATGCCCTTGCTACAGATTATTATCCAAGACTTGCGGCCGTTAATTCTGATAATGTGAAATGCCGAAATTTATCTAACGAACAAGGGGAGATTGCTTCACTTATTATGGCTCCCTTATTATTAATATGTTTGGTATTTATGTCACTCATATTACAAATTTTGTATTCAGATAAGTTCTTAGAGGCTAATAATTTCGTAATTTGGGCAGTTGTAGGTATGCTTTTTAAACTTGCTTCTTGGCTTATTGCATTTCAGTTTATAGCAAAGAGTGAAACAAGAATTTATATAGTTAATGAAACACTTTTAAATTCGTATACTCTTGTTTTATCTCTATTAGGTTATAAATACTTTGGATTGGCAGGTTTGGGAGCAGCATATTCTTTGAGTAATTTATTATACTTTTTCCAAGTTTTTTGTATTGCAAAGGTCCGATATGGTTATTGCTTTAGCGTGAGTTTTAGAAAATTATTCACGGTGCAAAATCTAATGGTTCTAATGTGTTTTCTTTTTGTGTTGTGTAGTAATAAATTGTTGTCATATATACTCGGTTCTGTTTGTATATTGTGCTCAGGTATTTATTCATTTGTAGGTCTAGATAGAAGAATGGGAATTCGCAATTTATTAAAGAAGAAATGAAAGCGATGAAAAAGAAGGTTTTAATATATAGCGATTGTAATTTATTTGGTGGAAGTGAACATGTGATATATAACATCATTCGTAATCCGTATTTGAAGGAAAAATTCTCTTTTTCTTTCTTATACAGATATAGCAAACTATATCAAGATAAAGTGATCGAACTAAGCTACAGTCAATATTGTGATAATTTGTATTCAATACATCTGTTAACAAACTATACAATATATAGATATTTAAAATCGAAAATCACTATTCGTATAATTAGAAGGATTCTTTTCTTGCCGTTTTATATTTTAGAGATTGTAGGTTTTTATAAATTCATTAATCGTATAATCATAGATATATTCATCAAAAAACACCATGACTATGCGATAGTGCATATAAATAATGGTGGTTATCCTGGTGCATATTCTTGTCTGCAGTTTGCACTAGGATTAAGAAAGTATCCTAAAATTAGAACTATTATGCAGGTCAATAATTTGGCGCAATCAGGTTATGAAAAAATTGATGGTAGAGTATGTTCTTCTGTTGATCAATTTATAACAGCTTCCCAAAATGCACGTAAGGCACTTCTTTTAAAACGGAAAATAAAACCTTCAAAGGTTACTACACTATCAAATTACGTTGAAGATGTATCTATTCAATATGGCAAAGGATGCAAAGAAGATTTAAATGATGGTACAATCACTATTCTTCAAGTTGCATTGCTTCAAGAACGTAAAGGGCAGAAGTATTTAATTGATGCATTGAAAATTCTAAATGCTAATTCTTCTGTTAAATATCATTTGTTACTTATAGGCAATGGTGAATGTTATAATGAAATAAAACAATATATTAAATTGCAGGGTGTTGAAGCTTGTGTACAATTACTTGGTTATAGAGATGATTATCTTGATTATGTAAATAAGGCAGATGTCATAGCTTTGCCATCAATTAAGGATGAAGATATGCCTCTAATAATACTTTCTTCTATGGCATTATCGAAAGCTATTGTATCAACTGATATAGGCGGTATTCCTGAAGAGATTATCGATGGAGTATCAGGCATTTTAGTTAGTCCAAAAGAAGACGGTTTTTCTTATCGACTGGCAGATGCAATCAAAAAGGCCTATAAAGAAAGAAAAGTGATAGGGGAAAATGCTCGTCGTAGGTATGAAGAATGTTTTAGTGCACAATCATATGCAAAGAATATAGTAAGATTATATAACGAATGAAAGTAGTTTTATTAGCCGGAGGCTTTGGCTCTCGCATATCTGAGGAATCTCAGTTTAAACCAAAACCAATGATTGAAATTGGTGGTATGCCAATTTTGTGGCATATCATGAAGGAGTATGCATATTATGGTCATACTGAGTTTATTATATGTGCCGGTTACAAGCAGGAGTATATTAAGGAGTGGTTTGCTAACTACTATCTCCATAACTCAGATGTAAGTTTTGACTTTCGTGAAGGCAAGAATGATATAACTATTCATCACACTAATTTGGAACCATGGAAAGTGACAGTTGTAGATACTGGTTACAACACTATGACTGGAGGTAGAATCAAGCGCATACAAGAGTATGTGGGTAATGAGCCTTTCTTGATGACTTATGGTGATGGTGTGTGTGATGTGGAAATTGATAAGTTGATAGATTTTCATAAGTCCCATGGCAAATTAGCTACTCTTACTGCTGTAAAGATGGTACAAGATAAAGGAGTGCTTGATATTACCCATGATCAGGCTGTTCGTGCGTTCCGCGAAAAGAATTCTGTTGACGGTTCTCCTATCAATGCTGGTTACATGGTATTGCAGCCAGAGGTATTCGAACTTTTGGATGATGATTCTTGTGTATTTGAGAAAAATGTACTAGTGGAGCTTGCTAACAAAGGTGAGTTAATGTCCTATATCCATACAGGTTTTTGGCAGTGTATGGATAACGTTCGTGAAAAGTCAATACTTGAAAAGTTATTGGCAGAGGATAAAGCTCCTTGGAAACGTTGGGAGCGTTCTGTACCTAAGATACCTGAATATGCTAAATAATTTTAATATCAATATTGACCTCTATAAAGTTAATAGACTTGATGGAGGTCAATATTGAGAGGTTTAGCAACAATATCGGTTGTCATTTTCACGCTATTTGTTTTTATGGTGAAATCTCTTTTTAGGTAACCATCGTTGTTGGCTACGAAAAGTGTGCAACGTGTCAGAATCATTAGTTGCCAGTTTAATAAATACTATGTTAAGATATGGAGAATATACTAGATTTTTACAAAGATAAACGAGTTTTCCTAACAGGACATACCGGTTTTAAAGGAAGCTGGATGTGCAAAATGTTTACCAACGCAGGTGCTATCGTTACTGGCTATTCGTTAGAAGCTCCTACAGATCCGTCTCTCTTTAAAATCGCTGACATTGAGAGTGATATAAAAAGTGTGATTGGTGACATTCGCGATATGGTAGCTTTAAAGAAGGCATTCGATGAGACTCAGCCTGAGATTGTTTTTCATCTAGCTGCACAGCCTATTGTACGAAACTCTTACGAAAATCCGGCCTATACTTACGAGACTAACGTAATGGGTACAGTTAATATCTTGGAGTGTGTCCGTCAGTCGAGTTGCGTAAAGTCATTTTTAAACGTTACTACCGATAAAGTTTACTTAAATAAGGAGTGGAATTGGGGTTATCGTGAAAATGAAGAGTTGGATGGCTATGATCCATATTCTAATTCGAAATCTTGCTCTGAACTGGTGACACATTCATACAAGCGTTCGTTTTTTACTGATAAGGATGGCAAGGCAATTATTCCTATTTCAACTGCACGTGCTGGTAATGTGATAGGAGGTGGTGATTTTGCTAATGATCGTATTATTCCTGATTGTATTCGTGCAGCAACTAAGCATGAAGATATCATAGTTCGTAACCCATTCTCTACACGTCCATATCAACATGTTTTGGAGCCTCTGTATGCTTACCTTTTAATTGCTAAGAAGCAGTATGAGGATAGCTCGTATGCCGCTTATTACAATGTGGGTCCAGATGATGTTGACTGCTTCCAGACAGGTGCTTTGGTTGACCTTTTTGTGAATACGTGGGGGGAAGGTATGAAGTGGGTGAACAAATATGATAGTGGTCCTCATGAGGCTAATTTTCTAAAACTGGATTGCTCTAAACTCAAATCAACCTTTGGTTGGACTCCTCGTTGGAACCTGGATAAGGCCATGGAGAAGATTGTGGAATGGAGCAAGATTTGGTTATCCGGTGGTGATGTGCGTGCTTGTATGGATAGACAGATTATAGAATTTCTTCAGAGGTAAGTTATGAATAGGGATTATTCGCTTGATTTTTTAGCTGGTATTCTGCTTCTTCAGATAATTTACAACCATTGTTGCTCTATAAGTAAATCTGTCAGCATAGATCTTTCATTTTTAGCTTTTTATATGCCTTGTTTTTTTTATAAAGGAGGAATGTTTTTTAAAACTTTAGAAAGTGAACAAATGTTAATGGTAGGGTAAAAGGTTACTACTGCCTTTTATGAAATACTCCATTATAGGGTTAAGCATAGATTTTATATTATCGTAGTTAAAGGATGTGTCAGTTTTGGATTTCTCGTTACGTCAAGTCAAATATATCCTGCTACAAGGATCATTCTTTGGTAATTTACCTCTATGGTTTCTTCCTGCATTATTGGGTGCAAGGCTTCTATCAAATTATTTTGTTAACCATAAATGGAATATGATCCTTAATGTAACATTGTTGTATACAGTTTCGATATTATTGAATTACATTCAAGTAAATGTCACATCTTATATTCCCTATATGGTATGTACTATTTGTACAGGTACAATGTTCTTCCTGTTGGGGGGCTGAAAGACATTCAATATGACAGGCATATATTTTTGATCTCTGGGTTTGTTTATATCACGTTTTTATATTTTGACATTCCTATTATAGATATGCGTACTAATTTGACTGTCCATGTTTTTTATTGCCTATGGCTTCCATTTTCGGTTAGCGGCTGTCTGTTTTTTAACAATATAGTACACCATATATCAGTTAGATTTATAGAAAGTGAATATAATCTATTTACTTGTGTAGGCACTAATTCTATGACGTATTATGTGTGGCATTGGATTTTCTTATTACCTGCAAATTATCTGTTAATCAATATTATTCATGTTCCGAAAGAGTATTGTTTACTATCTACTTTAATGATAGTGGTACTATGCCTCTTTCTTGTAAGAAAAAAGACGATATAAATGGAAAAAGTAATAATCACAGGTGCTGACGGTTTTGTTGGCAGTTATACGGTAAAACATTTTTTGAATGAGGGTAAGGTCGTTCTTGCTTTGGATATGGGCTCTGTTGCTCGCAGATTGGAGGCTCATCCCAATCTTACCTATATGCAGTGTGACATCACCAATACGCAGGCAATACTCGAGAATATTGAGCATGACGTGTATGATACCTTCATTCACTTTGCCTGGGCCGGATCAGCTGGTGAGGCTCGTATCGATTACAATCTTCAGATGCAGAATGCGCTCAATACAGTAGAGTGTATGAAGTCTGCAAAAGGGCTGGGTTGTAGCCGTTTTGTATGTGCTGGTTCTATTATGGAGTATGAAGTTGAAGCTGCTATCCATACTCAAGGAAGTAAACCGGGAATGGGGTATATCTATGGAATGGCTAAACACATTGCTCACTGCATGTGTAAATCTGTTGCTGTAAATATCGGTATTGACCTTCTTTGGCCCATGATTACCAATGCTTATGGGGTAGGTGAGTTCTCCCCACGTTTTGTGAATACTACACTTCGTAAGATTATCAACGGAGAACCTCTTCAGTTTACTGCAGCTACCCAAAACTATGATTTTGTTTATGTGAGTGACGTGGCAAAAGCTTTCTATTTGGTAGCAGAAAAGGGTAAACCATTCTGTGAGTATATGATTGGTTCGGGTGATGCTAAACCATTGAAGAATTTTATACTTGAGATGGTGGTAAGCTGTGGTCCCGAAAGTACCCCTTTGTTTGGCGATATTCCTTTCACAGGTACTAACATGTCATTGAGTACATTTTCAATCGAAGCAATTAAGAACGATTGTGGCTTTGTGCCGGACGTAACCTTTGGTGAGGGAACCAAGATGACCATGGATTGGCTGAAAACTATTTAAAATATTTATCATGATCTCTATATGGTATCACAACTGTTTAGCCGATATTTGTCGTTCGGGCTCTATTGACTCTTGTATTTGCGACACATCTAATATACAGTCTTCCTGCATTTTAAAAATCTTAAATATTTTATTGCTGTTAGATTTTCAATGGATGGGTGTAGTTAGATATTTAGGATGTACTGTTTCACCTATTTTATCTGTGTGATTTATACCGATTATTAAATAAGTTGGTACCGAGGCTTTCTCAGCGTTGGTCGGAAAACGTTAATATGATAAAAAAAATCAATTTTGAAGAACTGGATTTGAAGGGAGCCTTCAAGATTCAGCCTTTTTATGCCACCGACGAGAGAGGTGGTTTTGTAAAAGATTACAATATAGATGTGTTCAAGTCTAACGGCATTGAGCATGAACTGAAAGAAGTGTTCTATACCATCAGTAAGAGAGGTGTGGTTCGTGCTACGCACTTCCAACTTGTGAAACAGCAGGCAAAACTCGTTCGTTGCATCAGTGGTCATGTTTATGATGTGATTGTGGACTTGCGCCCGGATTCTCCCACATTGGGTCAATGGAGAGGTTTTGATCTTACAGGTGAGAACCAAGTTGAGCTTTATATTCCTCAGTACTTCGGGCACGGTTATCTTGTATTGGAAGATTCAGTGGTGAGTTATAAGTGTGGTGAAGTATTTTATGGTGAAGGTGATTCTGGTATAATGTATAATGACCTGGATATTAATATTAAATGGCCGTTTGAGAAGATTGGAGGTATTGAGAACCTGATAATCTCAGATAAAGATAAGAATCTGATGAGTTTTAAGGAGTATATTAAGAGGGTGAAGTAAGTATGGTTTCAATAATTACAAATTGCTACAATGGAGAGGCGTTCTTGAATGAAACCATTCAATCTGTTTTAAGCCAAACATATGCAGATTGGGAATATTTGCTTTTCGATAACTGCTCTACAGATAAATCTGCAGAGATATTCAAATCATATAAGGATCCAAGATTTAAGTATTATCATAATGATCATACTGTACCTCTTGGACATGGAAGATATGAGGCAGTAAAGTTAGTGCATGGAGATTATGTTTGCTTTATCGATTCAGACGATCTTTGGCTTCCTGAGAACCTAGAAAAACAAGTAGCTGTAATGGAGCATGATTCATGTATAGGAGTTGTTTATACTGACTATCAAAAGTTTGGTGTAGATAATTCAATGAGAAGCACAAGTAAAAAAGGCTATCGAACAACCAGTGAAATGCTAGCATACTATGATTTAGGGCTTTCTTCCACCATGTTTAGAAGAGAACTCTTGCAGAAGTACAACATTAATATAAACAAATCATATCAGATTATTGCAGATTTTGATTTGTTTATTAGGCTTTCGCGCGTTTCAAAGTGCTATCATATTAAAGAAAACCTTGTTAAATATCGTACTCATGCAAAGAATTTGTCATCAACATATACAAAAACGCGACTAGAGTATAAGGATATATTGAAAAAGTTTGATGAGGAATTCTCGGATAAAGAAAAAAGTGAATGTAGAGAAGGGCTGAATAAATATAATGATGAATATGAAATTATGACTTTAGAAGATAATCTTAAGAATCATAATCATATGGAGGCATTTAAAGGTGTTTTTCAACTAAAATGCAGTCGCTCTTACTTATCTTGTTTGAAGAGATTTGCTTTATATCTTATAGGAAAATTGTAATTTCCATATGCTAATAAAGTATTTAATTAGTATAGCTTTAATGTTCGTTTATCTATTTTCGGTGAATGTTACATTTCTACCTTCATTGATATCAACAAGATGGTTCCTGGCACTGCCAGGAGCTTTCTTGATGCTTATCTACTATAAAAGTCTATACAAAAGAACTATTCATTATAAAAAGACAATGAATAGCTTTTGGAAAAGTTTGTGGCTTTTTTATTTTACAGTATTATGTTCAAGCATATTAAACGGTAGGTTTGATGGTTTTTACTCATCTTACCCAATTACGATATTATTAATCACCACTGCTAGTTTTTGTCTAATATACTTGCTGAATAAAATATGGAAAGGCGTTGACTTAAGGCGATATTTTTGGCTGCTTGTATTGACTTGTGTTGGTCATCAGTTATTATCTATAGCGATGTTTTTCTTTCCAGTAGTGAACGATGTGGTTTTCTCTATCATACAGCAATCTGCTTTGGAGGAACGAGCAAATGAACTTACAATACTAAATCGATTTCATACTGTAGGAATAGCTTATTTTGGTGCTGGAGCATTATATTCATATTGTATACTCCTAACAGTTATACTATCCCAACATAATTATAAATTTATCAAACGGTGGGTTATACCAATAATATTAGTCTTCCTTTTTGCTGTAGGTAGTGCAGTGTCACGTACTACTATGATGGGGCTTATTGTTGCATTGATGTATTTAGGATTGGTTATTTGGCAATCAAAGGGATCTCAAAGAATAATAAAGCTTGTAAAATATGTATTTGGTGGTGCCTTTGTCCTTTTACTAACTTTTATACTGTTTAATAAGTATATTGCTGATAATTTTTTGCTTGAATCCGTTATAGAACATGCATTTGAAGGGATATGTAATTTGTTTAACGATGGTAAATTCACTACGTCATCTTCAGAAAAAATGTTCGATGCATATATATGGCCTGACAATCTTTTGACATGGCTTATTGGTGATGCCAAACTTAAAGGAATAGATGAATTTTCGTATTATATGTTTACAGATATTGGTTGGTGTCGGTTAATTTTTGATTTTGGCTTAATAGGGACTATTGCATTTATCTTTATGCAGTGGAAACTATTAAAAGTAGTCTTTGTACAAAAGATCAACTATCTAATTGTTTTTGTTCTATTTTTATCTTTTCAATTTAAAGGAATTTCGGAATTAATCGTTTATTTTATGCCAGCCGCAATGGTATGGCTCTTTAAGGAACCATATAAAAAATAGATTTATGAGAATAGCAGTTTTTCTTACTTCTTATCAGATTGGCGGAGTTGAAAAAGTATTTTTCACGTTATTAAATGAGTGGGCTAAATTAGGTCATAACGTTTATGCTTATGTATTACGCAATGAAGGCGAATTTAATAGGGATGTCGATGCCCGAGTTTCTATAATTAATCTCAATTGCAATAACTTATGGAAATCTTGTTTTAAGGTTTCTAAATTGCTTCGTCAGCATAAAATTGAGTACTTTATGGTAGGTAAAGACATAGAAAATATGTTCTTTATAGCTATGAAGATGCTTACTCGCTGTCGTTGCAAAGTAATTATTTCGCAGCATAACTACTTCTATCAAAAAAATAAGGATAGGAAGTCTTTAAGAGAAGGATTTATATATTTGTTAATGAAGTTGTTATACCGTCATTCGGATTTTATCATCTGTGTTGCCAAAGGAATTGAACAGTATGTAATGACCTTAAATGTTGAAAAAAATCAAACTGCAGTTATTTATAATCCGATAGATATTGAAACAGTTGAAGAGGGTAGTAAGAAATTTATCATTGAATCAGGGAATTTTGTCAGTTTCTGCGGAAGATTAAGTCCCATTAAAAATATTGATTTGCTAATTAATGGCTTTGAAATATTTCTCAGAGAGTATCCTGACTATAAATTGCTTTTGATAGGAGGAGGAACTGAAGAAAGACATCTAAAACAACTGGTCAAAGAAAAAAAGTTAGATAGTTATGTTTTCTTTATTGGTAGTGTTCCTAATCCACATTGTTATGTAGCAAGATCTCAAGCTCTTGTGTTATCATCTTATTCTGAGGCTTTTCCCATGGTTATCTGTGAGGCTTTTGTGACAGGAACGACTGTTGTATCTACACCGTCTGGTGGTCCTAACGAGCTACTTGAAAACGGAAGAGGATATCTTTTAAAGAGCTTTCAAGATGCTGAAGAAATGGCTAAAACTATTGCTTATGCTTGTGAGCATCCTATAGATACTCAACTATTAAAGAACTATGTTAGAAGATTTGATATTTCGAAAGTCGCTCAACAATATATAGATATTTTTGCAAAAATATAATGTTGTTTTTATTTAAAATTCAACATGACTAAATATTCAATAATAATTCCTTTGGAAATGAAGAATAAGTCAGTTGTGGATTTACTTTATGGTGTGTTGTTAATGATGTGCAAAGTCGGCAAGCCAAGTGCTGAAATCATGAGTTATATTGAGCGGTATGAAAGTAAGTATTCTGAGTGGTGAAGGTATGAAATTATCCATTACTTATGGAAGCTCAAATAACTGTTTTACAATGATTTGAGTGGGTTTCAGACCAAGAATCTGATTGCTAGCTAAGATTCATTCTTTGATGATTAAGAGGGGGGAAGATGCAAAGTATTACCTGCATTTTATGTATCAACTGCTTGATATTCAATTATATTAATCGTGTTCTGTTCACTAGTTGTTCTTAATAAATAGATGAATTTTCCTTATATTGAATTATAATCATTAATTGTCATGAATAAAATTCCTTTTTTTCTGCGTTTATTTAATGCTGTGTATTTTCGTTTAGTAAGAGGAACCCTATTTTTTCCTAAATTTCTATCTTATAAAGGGGTAAAACTTGGGGAGCGTATATGGTGGGGGGACTTCAAAACCATTTCCATAGATTTTTCTAGACCATCGTTAGTGGAAATAGGCTCTGATGTAAGAATTAATACCGGTTTCACTTTGATGACACATGATGCCTCTAATATGGTTTTGAGAAAATTGTTTAATGATTTTGTTTGCAGTTCAGGGAAAGTGAAAATTGGTAATAATGTATATTTTGGTCGGTGGTGTACTGTTCTTAAAGGGGTTGAAATCGGTGATAATTGTATTATAGGATATGGGTCTATAGTTACAAAAAGTATACCTGCAAATAGCGTAGCAATTGGAAGACCTGCCAAGGTAATATGTACTATAGAGGAGTATTATAAGAAGCGAAAGGAGCAGTCTGTTCAAGAAGCATTGGATTATGCAGCTAGCATTCAGGAACGATTTAATCGGAAACCTCATATATATGAATTCTATGAAGAATTTCCCCTTTTTATGCAGGGTGATGAATTAGATGATAGATTGCCTATAAAGGAACAACTGAAAGAATCTTATCCATATTACAAGGAACATAATAAACCTATATTTAACGGCTTTGATGATTTCTTGATGAAGGCAGGCCTATAACAATTTTGAATATGTTAAATTATAAAAATTGCAAGACAGATGAAAACACATTGTTTTCATTTATTGTACCAGTCTACAATGCCTCGAAGTATTTAAAGAAATGTGTAGATAGTTTATTGTCGCAAACTTATAAGAACTGGGAAGCAATAATTGTAGATGATGGATCGCAAGATAATAGCTGGTGTATCATACAAGAATATGCTCAGAAAGATTGCCGAATTATTCCTTTTCATCAAAACAATACAGGAGCAGGTGCTGCCCGTAATAAGGCTATAGTAATGGCTAAGGGAGAATGGATTGTTTTTGTAGATGCCGATGATTATATCAGCAGTGACTACTTGTCATTATTGAGTGAAAAAACTAGTGGCAATGACTTGGTGTTTATTGATATTTTGAGGGTCTCTGAAGATGGAAAAACTATCGAAAAGCAATTTATGTCGAAGTATGCAGAATTATCAAAAGATTCTTTAATTCGTGGGCAAATAACGGGATATATTAATTGGGGGGGTGTAGAAAGTGTGTGCGGACAAGTTTATTGCATCAAAATGATATTAGATACTCTAATTTTAAAAATGGTGAAGAACTTATGTTTACATTTAAGGAGATGTTTTATTCTAAATCATATGCCTTTCTCGACACAAAACCTGTGTATTATTATGTTGAGCATCAAATGACTTTATCTTCTTTGCCACTTTCTGATCCTTTGGGTGATATTGTAGAGCCTCTTAAAGAATTAATAAAATCTGTACACTTGTATGATAGTTATGCAAATACAGTCAATGCTTTTAATGTATTTGCGGTTATTGTCTCTATTGATAGATTAACAGGTCTGTTTAGTGGTAAGGAATTAAAGAGAGAAGTATCTTCTAGGCTTAAAAAATATCATGCATCCTATGAGACCAATGCTGGTGTTGATAACAAGTACCTTGTCCTAAAAGCGAAAATATTTATACCTCTATTGAAATATAATATCTCATGGCCTATTATTTTAATTAGCCGTTTAAGACGATTTATATATGAACATAGAAAAAAAAATAAACTACCAACTGAACAAATTTCCATCAGTAAAGAGAATGATTAAACGAGTATATCAGTCTGTTTACTATGAAGTAAGTAAGAAAAAAATCAGAAGGAAATATCATTCGTATTTCGCCAAACGGTAAGAATTATGAGTATTTCTTTGCTTATCATGACAAGAACCTTTGGGATGCGACAGGTCATTACATTATTTGTATGCGAGCCAAGGATACTTGGAATGAACTAGATCCAGTTGGATCAGCTGATATTTTATTAATTAACATTTGAAGGTTAATAGCATACGTAAAATTACTACTACACATACATGGAACATTCAACAAGAGTGTATAGCACAGCGGCTGGATCTTGATTGCAAGAGGCATATTCTTTACAATGATATACGTCAGGGTAAATATTGCTTGATAGTGCTGAATATAGAAACAGGTGTTGAGAGTGTATTGCCAATGCTTGCATATACGGTTTCGGTAGATGGTAAGATAGCATTGTTACTTGATTTCTCTCGTTTATATAGTTTGCGCTTGGGGTATGGATATGCAGTTTTGCTAGAAACCATCAAAGGTGAAGCTCTTCCTAATAATACAGCTATTTGGCGAATGGATATTGAAATTGGAGAAGTTGTAGATATTCTTAAATACGTAGATTTTGCAAATTTCCAACCTCGCCTTTGGACGCAAATATGTAGAAGGCAATAGCTACTATTTGATGAAAGATAAAACTCAAGAGTGGAAACCCCTGTGGGCTCAGTAAAGTAATGCTGGCCATTCTAGTTACTACTCTGTAGATAAGAATTTGATTGTGATTGACTCATATTCAAACAGAGCTCGTATTGCAGTTGTAAAATTCTTAGGGATAATGCCCCTGAGGGCAAAAATATAAAAATAATAGCCCGTGTATTCGCTTTCTTTAAATACGATAATGATACTCATTGTGATTTGCGTCTTCGTTGGAGCAGAGATGGCAAGAAAGTTTGCTTCGATTCTATCTTTGAAGGGCATAGAGAGGTCTTTATGCAGTAGAACTTTAATCATGGAGAATAAAAAATAAAATATATTATGGCATATAAACATCTAAAATTTCCAGAGAACTCATTATTCTTGGTGACTGGAGCTGCAGGTTTCATTGGTAGTAATTTGTGCGAGGCAATCTTGAATATGGGGTATCGTGTCCGTGCATTGGATGATCTTTCAACTGGTAAGCAAAAGAATATCGAGTTGTTTATTGATAATCCTGGCTATGAGTTTATAAAGGGGGATATTAAAGACCTTGATATTTGCATGAAGGCTTGCGTAGGAGTGGATTATGTTCTCAATCAAGCTGCTTGGGGATCTGTTCCCCGCTCTATTGAAATGCCGTTATTCTATTCTTTGAACAATATTCAAGGTACACTTAATATGCTTGAGGCGGCTCGTCAACAAGGTGTGAAGAAGTTTGTGTATGCGTCAAGTTCTTCTGTCTATGGAGATGAGCCAAATCTTCCTAAAAGAGAGGGTATAGAAGGTAATCTCCTTTCTCCTTATGCCGTAAGCAAATGTTGCAATGAAGAGTGGGCAAAGCAGTACACAAAACATTATGGTCTTGATACCTATGGAATGCGTTACTTCAATGTGTTTGGTCGCAGACAAGATCCGGATGGAGCTTATGCAGCAGTTATTCCTAAGTTTATAAAGCAGTTGCTTAACGGTCAGGTATGCCGCATCAATGGTGATGGCAAGCAATCGCGTGATTTTACTTATGTTGAGAATGTAATAGAGGCTAACCTTAAGGCATGTCTCGCTCCAAGTGAAGCTGCCGGTCAAACTTTTAATATCGCATATGGTGGGCGTGAATATCTGATTGACATTTATTATGGCTTGACTAAAGCACTTGGTGTAAATATTGAGCCTGAATTCGGTCCAGATAGAGCAGGTGATATTAAGCACTCTAATGCGGATATCTCTAAGGCTAAAAAGCTCCTTGATTATGATCCGGACTGGAGTTTCGAGAAAGGTATAGCTGCAGCGATTGATTGGTATAAAGCAAATTTGTAATAAATAGTTTTAAGGCAATAAAAAATGAAAGAGACTAAAATCTGTGTAATAGGCTTGGGTTACGTAGGACTTCCCCTTGCTCGTCTTTTCAGTTCTAAGTACAGGACCATTGGTTTCGATATGAACGCAAAACGTTGTGAGGCTTTGATGGCTGGTCATGATTCAACACTTGAAGTAAGCGACGAACTGCTTCAGGATGCAATCAATAATCATGGTTTTCTTTGCACAGCAGACATCGAACAAATTAAAGATTGTAACTTTTATGTAGTTGCAGTTCCTACTCCAGTGGATGAGAATAACAACCCTGATCTTACTCCTCTATATGGAGCATCTACTACTGTCGGTAAAGTTATCTCCAAAGGTAATGTGGTTGTATATGAATCAACTGTTTATCCTGGGGTAACAGAGGATGAGTGTATTCCTGTGGTAGAGAAAGTAAGTGGCATGAAGATGAATATAGATTTCTTTGCAGGTTATTCTCCTGAGCGTATCAACCCTGGTGATAAACTTCATACAGTTGAACATATCAAGAAAGTAACATCAGGCTCAACTCCTGAGATTGGGCAATATGTAAATGAGGTTTATGCTTCTGTTATCACAGCTGGAACTCACCTTGCTCCTTCAATTAAAGTAGCTGAAGCTGCTAAAGTGATTGAGAACTCTCAGCGTGATATTAATATTGCATTTGTAAATGAACTTTCACGTATTTTCAACAAAATGGATATTGATACTCTCGATGTTCTTGAAGCTGCTGGTACTAAATGGAATTTCTTGCCTTTCCGTCCAGGTCTGGTAGGTGGTCACTGTATTGGCGTTGATCCTTACTATTTGGCTCAGTGTGCCCAACGTCATGGTCATAATCCGGAGATTATTCTTGCCGGACGACGAATGAATGATGGTATGGGAGAGTATGTAGCTACTGAAACGGTTAAGTGTATGCTTAAGAAAGGAATTCAAGTGCTTAACTCAAATGTTATTCTTTTAGGCTTCACTTTTAAAGAAAACTGTCCTGATGTACGTAACACTAAGGTTGTTGACATCTATCGAACTCTGAAGGAGTATAATGTGAACGTAACAGTTTACGACCCATGGGCTAATCCTGCCATAACAATGCACGAGTATGGTGTTGAGGTAGTAAATGAACTACCTACTCAAAAATTTGATGTTGCAATTGCTGCTGTTGCTCACAAAAAGTTTGAAGGAATGGATATTTGTACTCTCTTAAAGGAAAATCATGTTATCTTTGATGTGAAGTGTACATTGGATAGAAATATTATCGATGCTAGATTGTAATATGGGTTCAGCGCAGTTACCCTTTGTTTCAGTTCTTCTCGTTACTCGTAACGAGAAGAACTACATTGAGAGGTCATTGATGTCTCTTATTAATCAGACATACCCTAAAGACAAATATGAGATTATCATAGCGGACGGAAAGTCTGAAGATGGAACCCTTGATGTTATTAGGAAATTTCAAGATAAATATATAAAGGAAGGGCTGGTGATTACTGTTGTGACAAATGAGAAGAAAATCTTAGCTACGGGATGGAATATCGCTATTAATGCAGCTAAGGGAGAATATGTTACACGTATAGACGCTCATGCCGAAGCAGAACCTGATTTTGTGGAAAATAGCATTAAAGCAATCTTAAAAGTTGATGCTGTATGTGTAGGCGGTAAGCTAACTTCTCTTTCTTTGGATGGTGCTGAGAATGTGATATCAAAGGTGCTGTCTTCTCCGTTCGGAGTGGGAAACTCATCATTTCGCGTGTCAAGTCAAGCATGTTATGCAGATACTGCAGTGTACGGTTTGTATAAGAAGAGTGTGTTTGAAGAGGTTGGATATTTTAATGAGAAGATGGTGAGAAATCAAGATATTGAACTCCATAGCAGAATAAAAGCGGCAGGTTATAAGTTTTATTTTGATCCCTCAATCAAATCGACTTATTATACTCGTACTACTCTGTCTAAAATGTTGAAACAGGCGTATGGTAACGGCTTTTGGAATATGATTTTGCTTAAGAAAGGAAGCTCTGCACTTTCGTTACGTCATTTAATTCCGTTTGCATTTGTGGTTTTCTTGATGCTATCCATTATTTGGGGGTACTTTTGGAGGACAATATGGGCTTTATGTTTGGGTATTGTTTGTCTTCATTTATGTTTGGGGCTATATTTCGCTGGCAAGAAAACGCACTCTTTGTTAGAGATTTTAGAAATGTCTTGGCTATTTATGTCCCTACATCTGGCATATGGTTGGGGGTATATAATGGCTATATTCAAGAAGATTTGATTTGTGAAATTCAAGTATATGAGAAACTTTCATAATATGTTTGATACAGAATCTCCTTCTTTTCATAACAAGATTCTGATAGAGTGTCATATGAATGGTAATCCGGGGGATACTTTAGAACATGTTTTGGAACAGATTTATGATGAGTTATTCCTAACGTTATGTGTCTTAAATTTCTTTTCGATCGCTTAGTCTCTCTGATCGGTTTGCTCTTTCTGTGGCCTTTACTTATCGTTGTGGCCATTCTTATCAAGATAAAAATGCCGGGTGGTCCTGCTATATTCACTCAAAAACGGGTAGGGAAAGATGGTAAGTTGTTTACTTGCCATAAGTTCCGCTCGATGACGATGAAGCACAGTGGTTCGACGGTGAGTGTGGCGGGCGACAGTCGTATTACGCCTTTGGGTGCTACACTTCGCCATTACAAGATTGATGAGCTTCCGGGGCTGTGGGATGTCCTGATTGGCAATATGTCGTTCGTTGGTCCTCGTCCCGATGTGCCTGGTTATGCTGATAAACTGCAGGGGGATAACCGTATTGTATTAAAACTTCGCCCGGGCATTACGGGGCCTGCCACGCTGAAGTATCGTTTGGAAGATGAGATGATTTCGGAGTATGTGGCGAAGAAGCAGGAAGAGGGGGACTGCCGTTCCGCTCAAGAAATCGCCGAAGAGTATAACAATAAGGTGATTTATCCCGATAAGGTGCGCATCAACAAATACTACTACGAGCACTATTCTTTTATCAAAGATATCCAGATGGTTTTTTGTACTGTTCTCGGTAGAAATATGAACTATAATAACGAAATTATATAATTTGCAATTATTCGACTTTTCTTAGAACAAAAAGTTGGTATAAAATAAAAGTTGTGATAAGCAAGATTACCACGAAGTTTGGATAATCTTGCCGAACGAACTATCCGAAAGCTAATGACTCAACGTAACAATTTGCTTCATTATGGTAGTGATGCAGGAGTAGAAATGGCTGCCTTATCACAGTGTAATTGAAATGGTGAAGCTTTATGGAAGTTTTTGGAGGAATTTCATCGGGACTTTTTTCAAAGATATTTTTAACGGCTACAAAGGTCATGTTAATATGACTCCTGACAAAATTACTTTGGCTATAAGTCAATGTTAAATTCAAAGTATTTTTTTATACAACCAGGTTTAAGGTACTCAAAAGTTTCCTTTCAAAAGGGTATGCCCTAATTGAATACTTATTAATCATATAAATTTATGGATAAACGAATTTATCTTTGCTTGGCTCACATGAGTGGTAAAGAACAAAATTTTATTAAAGAAGCGTTCGATACGAACTGGGTCGTTCCTCTTGGTCCGAACGTGAATGGGTTTGAGGAAGACCTGAAGCAGTTTGTAGGTGGTCGGAATGAGGTTGTGGTCCTTTCGGCAGGTACGGCCGCCGTACATTTGGCCTTGATCGCTTGCGGTGTGACCCCCGGGGACGAAGTGATTGTGCAGTCGTTTACGTTTTGCGCTTCCTCGCATCCGATCGCTTACTTAGGTGCTAAGCCTGTATTCGTGGATTCGGAAATGGATACCTGGAACATGGATCCAGAACTATTAGAAATAGCTATTAAAGACCGTATTGAGAAAACCGGAAAGAAACCGAAAGCAATTGTGCCTGTGTATCTGTATGGTATGCCTGCCAAGATCGATGAAATCATAGCAATTGCGGAGAAGTATGACATTCCTGTTATCGAGGATGCTGCCGAAGGTTTTGGCTCGAAGTATAATGGGCAGATGTGTGGTACATTCGGAAAGTACGGTGTGCTGAGTTTCAATGGTAATAAGATGATTACGACTTCAGGAGGGGGGGCTCTAATAACTCCTTCTGCAAATGATAAGAAAGAAATAATGTTCTATGCTACCCAAGCCCGTGAAGCATATCCATATTATCAACACGAGAATATCGGTTATAACTATCGTATGTCAAATATCTGCGCTGGTATCGGTCGAGGTCAGATGACTGTAGCTAATGAGCATATTTCTCACCATAAGCATATTCAGAAGATGTATGAGGAGTTACTTGCAGACATTAAAGGCGTAACTATTCATAGTCAGCCTTCCACAGGAGAATATGATAGCAATTATTGGCTCTGTACCATAACCCTGGACCCTGCGCTGAAGGTGAGAGGACAGGAAAATGCTTATCAGGTAGTTGTTCAAGGCGCAGTGGGAGGTGCTGCCGGTGTGACTCATGAGGCAAGGGAATTGCATACCGATTGCGAACCTAATGCTAATGTTGAAGCTATGCGTATTTTTCTTGATACAAAAGGCATTGAGAGTCGCCCTCTTTGGAAACCTATGCATAAACAACCTGTATATGCCGATGCTGATGCATATGTGAACGGGGTTTCAGAAAAGCTCTTTAAAGTCGGTATGTGTCTGCCTAGTGGACCGTGCGTTACTGATGATGAGGTGCGTTACATCGTTGAGTGTATTAAAGAAGCAATTCTAGTCGGTTAATACTTCATATCCGATTTTGCTTGTGATTAGCATTAAAAAAACTCTTTTTACAAAGACGAAATGTACATATGTTTGCACGATGCACATTCACCCACAGTTTTGGAATCGTGCGCCGATGCTGTTTGTGATATGAAAGAAAGTTGGGATTTGTGTTTCTCGACTCACGCAACTTTTTTTGCTAATAATAGAATTCGCTTCGTTGATTACTTCATTGGCATAAAATCACGAGTCCTCAAATCGTTGCTCTCGTAATGAGAATAGATTGATTCAAACTCTTTAAGCTTCCACATAGCTTTTGGGTGATAAAGGTAGAACGGAACAAAGAAAGTGAAAAGACGGGGGCAGCGAATGCTTACAAAGTAAATTAGTGCGAGTTATAAAATAGGATATTACTCCATTTGTAATTGCTTGCAATTTAATTCTTAGAATTGAAATAAACGACGATTGGGAGCGTATTCTTGAACGAATACACCGATAAAAAGAAAAAAACATTGAGAAGATTGTATTGAATCTTCTCAATGTTTGAACCCAATCATTAAGAAGATTTTTTCAAACTTCCCAATGATTTTTGTAAACTTTCAAAGTGACATAATGACAAAAAGGACATATGGTCCCTTTTATAAATTCTTATGATACATTCTTTAAACTATCTTGCTGATTTTTAATTCATTGAGTGCCTTTTATGGACTGTTTTTATGTGATTGCCGAAATCGTATTTTACGCGAGTTAGATTGTTGCTTTGTTGATGAATGCTTTTGGTAGTTTACCAATAAAGTGTTGGATGTTGTACGAATTATTTAAAGGATGAAGTGTGGGAGATAGCATTAAGGACAATAATAACTGGTTATGCTCATAACAACAAAAAATCAGGTAGATATTTGTACACGATTTTAGGAAAACATGGCATTTGCTTTCTGTTTTTTACCTTGCTGATCCGCTTCTTTTTCCTCATTGCCATTTTCAAAACTATTATATGTCTTTTTGTCCTTTTGTCTTTTTGAGAGAGAAGGGTAAAGCGAAGTGTTGGATGCGGATGAGTGCGTGCAACTATTTGTAAACCAGATTATAACATGCTATTTGTTTCTCGGATAGGAAAAACGGAATCCTCAAAATAGGTTGTAGTATCGCGTAATATGCTTTTTGGGGGAATATTTTTGTGGCAGGCTTCGCAAGTGAGGAGATTTCATCGGTCAACAGTTAATAGGTTTAAGAAAATATGCTACAAAAAACTACTTGGTTTCTTTTTTGTTTTCTATTCTTGATAGAAAAGGCGATTTTTTGACATAAAAGCTTTCTTTATTTAATTTATTTTATATCTTTGCTAGCATATCAAGATTACAATCAACTATTTATTCACATAAACTTAATAAAATTATGTTCAAAGCTCCTTTTTCTTTTGACGGTCGTATTCGCAGGATCGAATATTTCCTGTCTGGTATTATCGGTGGTATCGTTTTTGGTATTGCCTATTCTCTGGGATTAGCTACTTTATTTCTTGGTGCGGCTGCCGGTTCTGCAGGTGGTTCTGTTTTCGGTATCCTGATTGGTTTCGTGGCAGGTATTGCCTCCCTGTGGTTTTCTTTGGCACAGGGCGTTAAGCGTTTGCACGACTTGAACAAATCCGGCTGGCTGATTCTGATTTGCTGTGTTCCTATCATTGGTTGGGTATTCGGCCTTTATATGTTGTTTGCCGATGGTACGGTAGGTCCTAACCAGTATGGTGAAGATCCGAAAAACCGTATGCCGTATCAGCCACAGCCTGCTTCTGTCAATGTAACGGTGAACGTGTCGAGAGACGGAGTAAAGGTGGATCAGACGGTGAAAGCCACTCCTGCCGAAGCATCGGCTGAAACTTCAGCTGAAGCCCCTGCTGAAGAAGAAAAAACAGAAAAAGCTGAATAGTCTTTAATAAGAAGAAATATGGTTGCCTCTTGCAAAATTCGTTTTGCGGGAGGCATTTTTTTGCTACCTTTGAGGATTGGTAAACAAAAAAAGAAAGATAAATATGAAAAAAGTAATTTGCAGTGAAAAAGCGCCGGGAGCTATCGGACCTTATAGTCAGGCGATAGAAGCCAATGGAATGGTATTTGTATCCGGTCAGTTGCCTATTGATGCGGCTACCGGAAAGATGGCGGAAGGAATTGAAGAACAGGCACGCCAGTCGCTGGAGAATATAAAACACATCCTGGAAGAGACAGGTTTGACAATGGGAAACATTGTGAAAACGACTGTATTCCTCCAGGATATGTCATTGTTCGCCGGGATGAACGGTGTATATGCTACGTATTTTGACGGAGCTTTTCCGGCACGTTCGGCAGTTGCTGTAAAGGCTTTGCCGAAGGATGCGTTAGTAGAGATTGAGTGTATCGCGGTTCGCTAACAAATCGGCAACAATAAAGTTACTGCCTCCCACGAAGATAAAGTCTTTAGGGGGGCAGTTTTCTTTTGCCGCCCGCACGGCGTCTGCTACGGTAGGATAGGAGGTACCCTTCAGTCCCGCTTCCGAAGCCATTTTCATCAGCTCATCTTCCGGCAGCGCACGCTTCACGCTCGCTTTGGTGAAATAGTAGGTGGCGTCTTTCGGCAACAGTTCCAGGACGCTGCTGATATCTTTGTCATTGACCATGCCAAATACAATATGCAGTTCCTGATTTAATTTATTGTGTATATAGTTAAGCTGCTGACGGATACATTTGAAACCGTCGGCATTGTGACCTGTGTCGCAGATGACGTCGGGGTAGCTCTGGAGCTTTTGCCAGCGTCCCATCAGACCGGTCATTTCGCATACGTCAGAGAATCCGGTATGGTAATCCTTCTTGCTGATTTCATATCCCCGGTTCTTCAGAATCTCCAGGGCTGCGAGGATCGTGAGGCAATTTTCTGTCTGACAGAGGCCGCTCAGTTCGTAGTAGAGTCCCGTCATAAAACTGGAATTATGAATCAATATCGCGTCTTTTCTTTTATCAATGATTCTGTCTATGGCGTGTATGGCGTCGGTCGGGTTGATAAGAGAGACAAATTGCATCATTTTCATCGGAAGCTCCTGTATCTGCTGAAGTTTTATTTCCTCCTCCAATAACTCCTGCAACTCGACTCTGGATTCTTTCAGGGTATCATAGGGGGCATATCTCACATTGGTGCAACTCTTTAATTCTTCCGCGAAGACGATGCAGGCATTCATAGCCTTGGCTTTCATCGTGAAGACTCTTTTCACTGCTCCTGATACTTTACCCACTATTACCGGAATGTCTTCTTTGATGATTCCTGCTTTTTCTTTGGCGATTTTAGTCAGTGTGTTGCCCAGATATTGCATATGATCCCAACCGATATTGGTAATGACACACAGATCGGGGGTGATGATATTGGTACAGTCCAGACGTCCGCCCATACCTACTTCGATTACAGCTACATCTACCTGCTGGTCGGCAAAGTAGCGGAATGCCATTGCTGTGGTGAGTTCGAAGAAAGAAGGGTGCAGAGGCTCGAAGAAAGAACGGTGTTCTTCTACAAAGCTGACTACATAATCTTCGGGAATCATTTCACCGTTGATACGGATACGCTCGCGGAAGTCAATCAGATGCGGGGAAGTAAATAGCCCGACTTTGTATCCTGCTGCTTGCAGTACGGCTGCGATCGTGTGTGAACAGGAGCCTTTTCCATTTGTTCCGGCGATGTGAATCGTTCTGAATTGTTGATGCGGATGACCTAAATGTTCGTCCAATTTGTGTGTTGTCTCTAAACCCGGCTTATATGCTTTTCCACCAATTTGCTGAAACATAGGTGTACTTTCATATAAGTACTTTAAAGTGTTCTGATAATCCATGTTTTATAATATTTAACTCCGGGCAATCTTTATTGCTCGCAAAATTGTTTATCTTTAGAACCATCAATTCAACCGATAGCGGAGGATTGATGAATCAGACTGCAAATATCAACATTAAATTCTAAGAAATCATGGGAACTAAGAAAAATTTTGTAATTGACACAAATGTTATTCTTCACGACTACAATTGCTTGAAGAATTTTCAGGAAAATGATATTCATCTTCCCCTTGTCGTACTGGAAGAACTGGACAAGTTCAAGAAAGGAAACGAGCAGATAAATTTCAATGCCCGTGAATTTGTCCGGGAACTGGATTTGCTGACGAGTGACGAGCTGTTCTCCCAAGGGGTGAGTCTGGGAGAAGGAATGGGTCGCCTGTTTGTAGTTCCCGGAAATGTGGATGCTCCCAAAGTGCATGAGTCTTTTCCGGTGAAGAAACCCGACCATCTGATACTGGCAGCTGTTGAATATCTGGCAGCCAAATATCCGAAAACTCCGGCTATATTGGTGACCAAGGACGTAAACCTGCGTATGAAAGCCCGTTCTATCGGTATTACCAGTGAGGACTATATCACAGATAAGGTATCCAATGTCGATATATTCGAGAAATCCAATGAGATCTTTGAAAATGTAGATCCGGCATTGATCGATCGCATCTATTCATCTAAAGAGGGCATTGATCTGAGCGAATTTGACTTTAAGGATGTCATTCACCCTAACGAATGCTTCGTTTTAAAGAGTGATCGTAACAGTGTACTGGCGCGCTACAATCCTTTTACTCATTCCATTTGCCGGGTAACGAAAGGACGTAATTATGGTATTGAGCCCCGTAATGCCGAACAGAGTTTCGCTTTCGAGATACTGAATGATCCGAACGTCAAATTAGTGGCATTGACCGGAAAAGCGGGAACAGGTAAGACATTGCTGGCTTTGGCAGCAGCTTTAGGCAAGTTGACTGACTATAAGCAGATATTGCTGGCACGTCCGGTAGTGGCATTGTCCAACAAGGATATCGGTTTTCTTCCGGGGGATGCCCAGGAAAAAGTGGCTCCTTACATGCAGCCGCTATTCGATAATCTGAATGTGATCAAGCGTCAGTTTGCCGCCAACTCGACCGAAGTGAAGCGTATCGAAGATATGCAGAAAAGCGAGCAGCTGGTGATTGAAGCATTGGCATTTATCCGCGGACGTAGTTTGAGCGAAATGTACTGTATCATTGATGAAGCGCAGAACCTTACCCCGAATGAAATAAAAACGATTATTACCCGTGCAGGTGAAGGTACGAAGATGGTATTCACAGGAGATATCCAGCAGATTGACCAGCCTTATCTGGATAGCCAGTCCAATGGTCTTGTGTATATGATCGACCGTATGAAAGACCAGAATATCTTTGCACATGTCAATCTGGTGAAAGGGGAACGTAGTCAGTTGAGTGAGTTGGCTAGCAACTTGTTATAAAAATGAAGAAATAAGAATGAAGAAAAAAGAATGAAGAATTACTTGCAGCATAAATGCGCTAGCGAATTCTTCATTCTTCATTTCCCCAAAGTTCTTCATTTTTTAGGCTTCTTTCTTTCCGAAGTATTTCAGGAATTGGGTACGTTCGAATGTATTGATACCTTGAACGTCTTTAATATTCAGCTTTCCTTTGAATTGAGCGATATTATTGAAACCTTTGCGTTCCATCCATGCGGAAAGGAAACGGGTGGATTCTCCGATAAATGCATTCGTATTCTGATAGATAGCACTGCAAACTTCTACGGCTGAAGCACCGGCAAGGATTACTTTTACTACCGCTTCCGGATTGGCGACACCGCCGGAGGCTGCATAATCGATTTTGTTTACCACTGAAGAAGCGATTCCAATCCAGCGGAGAGGAGTGGCAAGGTCGGCGGAGGTGCTGAACACTTCACCGGATACTTGTTCCATATTCTCAATGTTGATGTCCGGCTGGTAGAAACGGTTGAAAAGAACCACTGCAGCTGCTCCGTTAGCATATAGCTGGTCGATCAGGGCTACGGGGTTGGTCAGGTTGTCACCCAGTTTCATAATAACCGGAATGGTTACCGTTTGTTTGATATGACGCAGAATGTCGATGTGACGCTGCTCAAATGAGCCATACGTATATTGCACATCCGATTGCAATGCCAGAATATTGATTTCCAGTGCATCGGCGCCGGCCTCTTGTATCTGTTTGGCAAAGTCTACCCATTCCGAGTCTGAATAGCAGTTGATGCTGGCTATGATGGGAATAGAACACTCTTTCTTGCTTTCCTTGATTAAAGTGAGATATTCAGCTAACTTATGTTTACGGATATATTCTTCCAGATAATCACTTGCTTCCGGATAAAAAGCGGGGTCTTTCAGTTGATCCGCTTCCAGCATAATTTGCTCTTCAAACAGAGATTTCAGTACAATGGCACCTGCTCCTGCTTCTGCCAGTCTCTTATTCTTGCCGGCACTGTTGGTCAGTCCCGAGCTACTGATAATGATTGGGTTTCTGAGAGAAAGCCCTGCGAAAGTAGTTTTTAAATCGGTCATGGTAATAATGATTGATTAAGTATTATAGTTTCTTTCTCCGAATATCTTGCTTCCGACCCGCACTAAAGTACTTCCTGCAGCGATTGCTTCGTGATAGTCGTGTGACATACCCATCGACAATTCGCGGAAAGTATCCGAATCGGCAAACCAGTTTGCTTTTATTTCCTGAAAGAGCCTATTCAGTAAACAAAATTCCCGGTTAATTTGTTCAACATCGTCGGTGTTGCTTGCCATTCCCATCAATCCGCAGATGCGTATGTGAGACA
>NZ_KV804336.1:205041-228966 GCF_001811315.1 Bacteroides sp. HMSC067B03
TTCTTTCCATTTGCCGGCATGCAGCATGTCTTTGCATTCTTCGGGGCTGAAACCGAATTTGGTTTCTTCTTGGGCAACGTGAATCTGTATCAGGCAGTTCACGATACGTCCCGCCTTGGCTGCTTGCTTGTTGACTTCCGCCAGTAGCTTATAAGTGTCGATCCCGTGTATCATTTCTACGTAGGGAATCATGTACTTAATCTTATTTGTCTGCAAGTGCCCGATAAAATGCCATTCGATGTCTTTCGGCAAAGTTTCGTATTTAGCTGTCATTTCCTGCACTTTGCTTTCTCCGAAAATACGCTGTCCCGCCTGATAAGCCTCTTCTATCGCTTCATTGGGGTGGAATTTTGAGACAGCAACCAGCCGGACTCCTTGTGGGAGTTCGGCCAGCACTTGCTTTAGATTGTCAGCAATACTCATGGTTACTTATGCTTTTGACGGATCAAATTCCGGTTTGTCATTCGGTCCGGCGCTATAAGGATATACATCCATCAGCGGAGTTTCTGATACCATACCGATTTGATAGTCAGCCATTGTTCCTTTCATGCCCTCGTCCAGTTTCTTCACTGCGTCGCGCAAGTCGGCAGCCTGAACCAGCACTTGGGTAGAAGTCTTTTTCTCGGCGCCGCTTTTCTCGTCAAGGGTGATAAAGATCAGTTTGCACTTAAACCAGCGGTCAGCGCTTTCTTCATCGCTGGGGAAAAGTTCGCTATAGTTGGCACGTTTGATGTCCGATACTGTAAATTCTCCTGTGATAAATGGAGTCATCTCCTCGATAATACGTGCTTCTGCTTCTGTAAAGCTGAGTGCATCTACCAGATAAGGTTCCGTCACTTTCTTCTGCATTCCGTTTTCCATTGTTTTCTCGTAACGGATTTTGCACTCAAACCAAGTATGCATTGCCATAATTTTTCTTCTTTTTTAGTTTATTGATTCGTGTAAATTGCCTACAAAGATAAACAAAATACGAAGTAACTGCCGAAAGATTTTTATTTTCTTTTATGCAGATTTCTCAATTCGAACGAAAGCATGACGCGGAAAAGTCCGATGATGAAGAAAGTAAAGGAGATCATGTAGACTACGTATAATGCGCCTACTGCCGGTTGCCACAATATGATCAGGGCACAGATAATGGCAAGGATGCCGAAAGCCATGTACCAGCCCCAGTCGCGAGTGCCGTAACGTTTGAGGTCGATGGAGTAGCCGGTGGAGGAGAAGCCCCGGAACATAAGCCAGAAGGCGATGATAAACGGAATGACTTCCATGCTGACCATCGGATAGGCGATCAGGTAAATACCTAAAATAAGGTCGATGATTCCTCCCACCAGATACCAGCCCCAACTGGGTACTCCCTTGCGGTTACTGAGAGAGAATATGATTTCGAGAATACCGCTTATCAGCATCGATATGCTGAAAACGATGCTCAATGCGACATAGCTGCTGAGGGGTGAGAACATAAGCCAAAGGGCGACAATGATATACACAATTCCTAATAAAAGAGAAGTCCACCAGTTTTTTACTGAGTGCTGGATCTCGTTGAATACAGTTTCCATACGTTTTAAATTTTAAATGAATACTCTGTGAATTTGTGGAGGAATAACAAATTGATTTTAGAAAAGGTTTTCGTGTGAACATATTCCGGGGATAAGTTGTTTTTATTATAAAGTAATTTTAAAATGTAAATGCAATATGGCAACAACAAATTTCAAAGGACAACCGGTGAAACTGATCGGTGAATTTATACAAGTAGGTAAAGTCGCTCCTGACTTTGAGTTAGTAAAAACTGATTTGTCTTCTTTCTCTCTGAAAGACCTGAACGGCAAAAATGTAATTCTAAATATTTTTCCAAGTCTGGATACGAGCGTTTGTGCAACATCGGTACGCAAATTTAATAAAATGGGAGCAGGTCTCAAAGATACGGTCGTACTGGCTATTTCCAAAGACCTTCCTTTTGCTCATGCACGCTTTTGCACGACTGAAGGCATTGAGAACGTAATTCCATTGTCTGACTTCCGCTTCTCTGACTTCGACGAGAGCTACGGACTGCGTATGGCAGACGGACCGCTGGCAGGATTACTGGCACGTGCAGTAGTCGTGATCGGTAAAGACGGCAAGGTAGCTTATACGGAGCTTGTTCCGGAGATTACTCAGGAACCGGACTATGACAAAGCATTAGCGGCAGTTAAAGAATAAGTATTAAGTAATAAGTATTAAGTATTATTCCATGCGGTTGGTACCAATAGTACAATAAGCGGCTTCGATTAATACTTAATACTTATTACTTAATACCTAATTACTTTTTTCCTAAACCTCAACCACATGGACAAAATTCGATTTTTCTTCATTGCCCTGTTAGGCATGGGCGCTGCCCACTTGTCGGCTCAAACCGCCGATAGTACAAAAACTTCTCCCTGGACAACGGAAGGTTTTGCCGGACTCAAACTGACGCAAGTAAGCCTGACCAACTGGTCTGCCGGAGGTGATAACTCCGTCGCTTTTGACTTGCAAGGTACTTATCAAGCTAATTATAAAAAAGGAAAGCATATATGGAATAACCGCCTTGAACTGGCTTATGGATTGAATAAGACAGGGGAGGACGGCATGAGAAAAGCCAATGATAAAATATATTTGAATACCAACTATGGTTATTCTATCGCCAAAAACTGGTATGCGAGTGCATTTGCCACTTTTCAGACGCAATTCTCACCCGGATATGACTATTCTGTCAATAAGGATGTCGCTATCTCCGAATTTATGTCACCGGGCTATTTGACCACCGGTCTGGGATTTACGTATGATCCGGGAAAGATTTTCACGGTTGTATTGTCTCCTGCTTCCTGGCGCGGAACCTTTGTTCTGAATGACCGTTTGTCTGACGAAGGTGACTTTGGAGTAGATCCCGGCAAGCATCTGTTGTCGAGCTTCGGTGCCAACCTGAAAGGGGAGGTGAAATATGAATTCTTGAAGAATATGACTGTATACTCCCGTCTGGACCTGTATTCTGATTATTTGCATAAACCTCAGAATATCGATGTCAACTGGGAAATACAGATAAATATGGCAATTAATAAATGGTTCTCCACCACGCTGACCACTAATATGGTATATGACGATGATATCAAGATCGTTCAAAAAGACGGCAGTAAAGGATCTCGCCTGCAATTCAAAGAGGTGTTAGGCGTGGGAGTGCAATTTAATTTCTAATTTAGGTATTAAGTATTAGGTATTAAGCCATGCGGATAAGCTCATAAACAGCAGCTTCGGTTAATACTTAATACCTAATACTTAATACTTATTTTTTCTTCATTCCTTTATAGACCAGGAAGCCTACGATGAATATTCCGATGGCGATGAAGCAATAGCCGATTTCGTGGCTGTATTCTGTGACTTTGGCGATCAGTTGTTCTTCGCTTTCGATGCCGGGCACTGTTGACAGATAATAACCGATAACAGCCAGGATGGTGTTCCATAATCCGGCTCCTATAGTAGTGTACAGCAGGAAGGTGTGCATTTTCATGCGGGCAAGTCCTGCCGGTATGGAAATTAGCTGACGTACTGCCGGAATCAATCGACCGATGAATGTGGAGAGTGCGCCATGCTTGTCGAAATACGATTCGGCATGCTGTACTTTTGCTTCGTCAATCAGACACATATGGCCGATACGGCTGTTGGCAAACTTATAAATGATGGGGCGTCCCAGCCATTTTGCCAGATAATAGTTGATTAATGCTCCGATATCTGCACCGATGGTGGCAAACAAGACTACCAGATAAATATTAAGCTCGTCATTGACAGCTGCCTTGTAAGCCGCCGGCGGGATGATCACTTCCGACGGGAAGGGGATGAAGGAGCTTTCTATAGTCATTAATAAAGTGATTGTCCAATAATTCAGGTGTTCCAGACACCACTGGATAAAAGCTACTGATTCCATATGTTTTTGGGCTAAAGTTTATTAATATGATTAGTTGTTTCCTTTCTCTTTCTTCATGCGTTCCCATACTTCTCTCAGCATCTGTTCTCCTTCTTCCGTTTGGTTGGGGCGGGATAACAGGTCCAGAATGATATCTTCGCTGATGGGATGCTCACTTTCATTGTTGTACTTGAAGAAGTCGTCTATTTCATTATGCATCAGGCTGAGGACACTCAGTTTCTCTGCGATGTCCGCATAGTTGGGATCAATCCGGTATGCCTCCTGAAAACAGAGCTTGGCCTGATATAAGTACTCTGCGTCCGAATAGGCCGAGGCTACCATATACCACATTTCCGCACTTGGTTCCATTGTCAGTGCTTTATCAAAAGATTTGACCGCTTTTTTCTTTTGATTTTCCTGTATGTAGAGTTTGCCTTCTGCCAGATAGATGGCAGGATCATCCGGTTGGATGGCTATGGCTTTTTTGCATAGCTGATGCGCTTCCTCATACTTGCCCAGTCGGGAGGCGGCTACGGCTTTATTGGTATAAGTATCTATCAGTAAGGGAGAATTGCCGAGACCCTCTTCTATAAAGCGGTCGATGACACGTTGGTAGTAATCGTCGGCTTCTTTCCATGCTTCTTTGTTGGAATATGTAAGCCCCAGAAACATATAACCCATTTCGGGAGGAAGAGCTTTGTACTTTATTGCCTTTTTATAATCTTCAATGGCGGCATCTGAATTGTTCAGGTAGAAATAGCTATGTCCGCGATAGGCGTAAGCTTCTCCACATTTGTCGTCGGCAGCCAGTGCAAAGTCGCAGGCTTCGATTGCTTTTTCACAGTCTTCGGCTGCAAAGCGGCATTTGGCAAGCCCTACCCAGTAGCTGGCGTTGTAGGGGTCGATGTCGATCAGTTGATTGTAGAAAGTTGATGCGGCTTCGAGCTGGTTGGTACCTGTGAGGTAGTCCGCCATAACCGCCATGAAATCTTCTTTTTTGCCATGACGGGGAGCACCCTTGTCCAGCCATTCTTTGGCGGCTTCGGGGTATCCCATATCCATATAAAGATAGACGATGTTGATGATCGTTTCCAGTTCATCAGCATCTTCTATAGTATCCAGTACATTTCGGGCGTTTTCCAGTTGTCCTTCGTTCAGCATAAGTTCCGCTTTCAGCATTTTCACATCTGTATCATATTCGTCTGTAATACTTTCCACCACTTTTTTTGCCAGAGGAATTTTGCCGGTATCCAGATAAAGATAAGCTTGCTCTACCAGTAGATCTGTACTGTCGGGATGCAGGTGGAGGCCGTAAGTTATGACTTCTTGCGCTTCGTTGAATTTACGTCCGGCGGCATATTGGTCAGCAATGTCGGCTAATTGGTCTCCGTCCAGATAGAGTTGCCGGTTTTCCGCTCTGGCCGTTTCATATTGAGCGATTAACTCGTTCAGTTCTTTATTTGCGGACGGTGAATTTTTTCTCCCCATTCTGATTTATTTTGATTTGAATAAGACAGTGCTAAAAGAGGTTTTAGGCACGGATTACACAAATTACACGGAACTGAAAGTTGATGTAACTTAGAACCGTGTTAATCCGTGTAATCCGTGCCTGAAAATATCAGTAAGCTATTTTTCGGCTTTTGGCACTGTGTCTTTTTGTTGTTACCAAGCCTGTGAAGGCTGAATTATTTATTGATTTTACCCCAGGTATCTTTTAATCCTACCGTACGGTTGAATACAAGTTTCTCCGGAGTCGAGTCTTTGTCTATATTGAAATAGCCGATGCGTTGGAATTGCAGGTATGAGAGTACAGGCAAGGTTGCCGCAAACTTCTCGATATAGCAATTCGGAAGAACTTTCAGAGAATCCGGATTGATGATTTCCTTCATTGCTTCCAGAGCTTCGCATTTCTTTGCTTCGCGGATAGCAGCCAGTTCATCGCGTGGGTTTTCTACTTTCCACAGACGGTCGTAGAGGCGCACTTCTGCTTGCAGGCAGTGGTTGCAGCTTACCCAGTGGAGCGTACCTTTCACTTTACGGTTGGCATCCGGCATACCGCTGCGGGTATTTGCATCATATTCGCAATATACTTCTGTGATCACACCGTTTTCATCCTTCTTGCATCCGGTACATTTCACGATGTAAGCGTTTTTGAGGCGTACTTCCTGTCCCGGAGTCATGCGGAAATATTTCTTGGGCGCGTCTTCCATGAAGTCTTCGCGTTCCATCCATAATTCGCGGCTGAACTCAATCATATGGCTTCCGGCTTCCGGATCTTCCGGATTGTTGATGGCTTCCAGTTGTTCTACTTGTCCTTCCGGATAGTTGGTGATGATGAGTTTCACCGGGTTGATGACAGCGGATATACGGGTAGCACGGCTGTTCAGATCGTCGCGGACAGAGCTTTCCAGCAATGCGATATCGTTCAGTGCGTCGTAAGTGGTGTAACCGATCTTATCGATAAATTTATGGATAGACTCCGGAGAGTAACCACGACGGCGGAAACCGCAGATAGTCGGCATACGGGGGTCGTCCCATCCGTTCACCAGTCCTTCTTTTACCAGCGTCAGCAGGTTACGTTTGCTCATCAGCGTGTAGCTCAGGTTCAGTTTGTTGAACTCAGTCTGACGGGGACGGTTGTCGTTCAGGTCCTTGCCTTCTTTCAGCCAGTCGATGAAGAGGTCGTAGAGCGGACGGTGCACCACAAACTCAAGTGTACACAGAGAGTGAGTTACTCCTTCAAAGAAGTCACTCTGTCCGTGGGCGAAGTCATACATCGGATAAGCCTTCCAGGTAGTGCCTGTACGGTGGTGCGGATGTTTTACGACACGATAGATGATCGGGTCGCGGAAGTGCATGTTAGGATTGGCCATGTCGATTTTGGCACGGAGTACCATAGCACCTTCTTCTATTTCACCGCTGTTCATCTTCTTGAAAAGTTCCAGACTTTCTTCGATAGGGCGGTCGCGGTAAGGGCTGTTCACACCTGCCTGGGTGGGAGTACCTTTTTGTTGGGCAATCTGTTCGGCAGTTTGCTCGTCAATATATGCTTTTCCTTCCTCGATGAGGCGGATGGCGAAGTCCCATAATTGCTGGAAATAGTCGGAAGCGTAGTATTCGTTTCCCCATTGGTAGCCCAGCCATTGAATATCTTCTTTGATGGCTTCTACATATTCCACATCCTCTTTGGTCGGATTTGTGTCGTCGAAACGAAGGTTACATACGCCGCCATGCTTGGCAGCGATGCCGAAGTCAAGGCAAATAGCTTTGGCATGACCGATGTGAAGGTATCCGTTCGGTTCGGGCGGGAAGCGGGTCTGCACTTTTCCACCATTTTTACCTTCCTTCAAATCCTTCTCTACTGCCTGTTCAATAAAGTTCAGGCTTTTCTTATCGCCTGTGTCTTCGTTTTTAATATCTGTCATAACGTTAAAATGTTAACTCTATTTATAGGCTACAAAAGTAGGACATTTTTTTTATTTTACTGGAATATAACCGCTCTTTTTTATAATCTCCTGCCCTTCGGGTGAAAGAATGAAGTCAATCAGAGGAGCTACCTGTTCTTTATTCTTCACATTATAGTAGTAATAAAGGGGGCGGACGATGGGATAAGTTTTGTTCGTTGCGTTCTCCACCGTCGGAGCGGCATAGTGGCTTCCGTCATATGATACGGAAAGCGTCTTGGTGCGCGGAGATACATAAGCCAGGCCGACATATCCGATAGCTCCTTTCGTCTGGCTGACGGATTGGATGATGGCACCTGTGGCGGGCATGGAAAGGCTGCCTGCCATATAATTTTTATTTTTCAGCACGTTTTCCTTGAAGAACTCATAAGTACCCGAAGAAGTTTCGCGGGAGTAGACTACTATTTTGCGGTCGTCGCCGCCTACCTGTTTCCAGTTGGTGATTTTTCCCCGGAAGATGTCTTCCAGTTGCTGGCGGGTGAGCTGTTTCACCGGATTGGAAGGATGCACCACTACGGCAAGGGCATCGTAGGCTACGATGACTTCGTCCACCTCTTGTCCGGCTTCCTTGGTTTTCATCTTTTCGCTGAATTTGATTGGACGGGAAGCCATGGCGATATCCGTCGTATTGTCCATCAGTGCAGAGATACCGACACCGGTTCCTCCGCCGGTGACTGTGACCCGTGCATCCGGCTGCAGATTCATAAATCGCTCTGCTGTTTGTTGGGCAACAGGCAATACAGTGTCGCTGCCTTTGATGCGCTGTGCGTTGGCGCTGAGAGACAGAAGGGAAAGGGCGATTAATAAATTTCTTCTCACTTTCATAATTATTCTTTTTATTGTTGGTGCAAATAAAACAATCACATATTACATTTTTGTTTCAGATAAGCGGGAAATAGTGTTTGTAACACAAATGTAACAGCATTGAAATACTTCCTTCAAATATTAGTCACACCTCCTTAATAAGGAGTCGCTTTCTTTGCATCAGAAAACCAATAGGTATGAAGAAGATTTTTGAGAAGATAATAGAAGGAATTTTGACTTGTAGCGGTTTCGTAACAAGTATTACTATCCTGCTGATCGTACTTTTCCTGTTTACAGAGGCTTTCGGGCTGTTCAATAGTAAAGTGATTGAAGAAGGGTATGTGTTGGCTTTGAACAAAAGTAATCGGGTAAATACGCTGAGTCCTGCTCAGATAAAAGATGTTTTCGACGAAGAGATAACAAACTGGAAAGAACTCGGTGGGGAGGATCTCCCTATCCGGGTTTTTCGTTTGGAAGACATCACGGAGTATTATACAGAGGAAGAACTCGGACCCGCTTATGAGTATGCCGGTGAAAGAATCATGCAACTGGTGGAGAAGACGCCCGGCATTGTAGCTTTTGTCCCGCAGAAATTTATAGTGCAGCCTGATGCGGTGCATTTTATCAAGGATAATACCATTTCGGTAAAAGATGTCTTTGCAGGTGCCGAGTGGTTCCCGACAGCTACTCCTGCTCCATTATTCGGATTTCTGCCGTTGATTGCGGGCACCTTGTGGGTAAGTCTGTTCGCTATCCTCTTTGCACTTCCGTTCGGACTTTCGGTATCTATCTATATGTCTGAGGTTGCTAATCCGAAGGTGCGCAACTGGCTGAAACCGATCATTGAACTGTTGAGTGGTATTCCTTCGGTGGTTTACGGTTTTTTCGGTTTGATTGTCGTTGTCCCGCTGATTCAGAAATTCTTTGATCTGCCGGTAGGGGAGAGTGGTTTGGCAGGAAGTATCATTCTGGCTATCATGGCGCTGCCTACTATTATAACAGTGACCGAAGATGCCATGCGGAACTGTCCGCGTTCGATGCGGGAAGCGAGTCTGGCTTTGGGAGCTTCGCAGTGGCAGACTATATATAAGGTAGTGATTCCCTATTCGATCTCCGGAATTACTTCCGGAGTAGTGCTAGGTATCGGGCGGGCTATCGGAGAGACGATGGCAGTGCTGATGGTGACGGGTAATGCCGCAGTGATACCGACAACGATTCTCGAACCGCTCCGGACCATTCCGGCAACGATTGCAGCGGAACTGGGAGAAGCTCCGGCAGGCGGACCGCATTACGAAGCGTTGTTCCTGTTGGGCGTCGTACTGTTCTTTATTACATTAATCATCAACTTTAGCGTGGAGTATATCTCTTCTAGAGGAATAAAACGTAGCAAGTAACATGGAAATACGAAGTAATAATAAAGCGAAACACCGTTCTCAGAAACTGGCTTTCGGAATTTTCCGGTTGTTGAGTCTCTGTATTGTGCTGATTTTGTTTGCGATCCTCGGTTTCATTATATATAAAGGTGCGGGGGCTGTCAGTTGGGAGTTTATCACGTCCGCTCCTACGGATGGGATGACCGGCGGAGGCATCTGGCCGGCTATCGTCGGTACCTTTTATCTGATGGCGGGCAGTGCGCTTTTCGCTTTCCCGGTGGGAGTGATGAGTGGCATCTACATGAATGAATATGCACCGAAAGGGAAGCTGGTACGCTTTATCCGGGTGATGACGAATAACCTGAGCGGAATTCCTTCTATCGTTTTCGGTCTGTTCGGTATGGCTCTGTTTGTCAATTACATGGGATTCGGTGACAGTATTCTGGCTGGTTCTTTGACATTAGGTTTACTTTGCGTACCTTTGGTTATCCGTACTACGGAGGAGGCGTTGAAAGCAATTCCCGACAGCATGCGTGAAGGAAGCCGGGCATTGGGAGCTACCAGGTTGCAGACGATCTGGCATGTGATTCTTCCGATGGGGATGCCGAACATCATTACAGGATTAATTCTGGCTTTGGGACGTGTTTCGGGTGAGACGGCACCGATTTTGTTTACTTGTGCCGCTTACTTCCTGCCGCAATTACCTGCAAGCATTCTGGATCAGTGTATGGCATTGCCGTATCACCTGTATGTGATTTCTACCAGCGGAACGGATATGGAAGCACAGTTACCGTTGGCTTATGGTACCGCTTTGGTGCTGATAGTGATTATCCTTCTGGTTAATCTGCTGGCAAATGCATTGAGAAAATATTTTGAGAAAAGAGTAAAAACGAATTGATTAGTATATGGATACAGTAAAAATAGATACACGCGATGTAAACTTCTGGTATGGTGACTTTCATGCCTTGAAGGGGATCAGCATGCAGATTGAAGAAAAGTCTGTAGTTGCCTTTATCGGACCGTCGGGATGTGGTAAATCGACTTTCCTCCGTCTTTTCAACCGGATGAACGACTTGATTCCTGCTACTCGCTTGGAAGGGGAGATCCGGATTGACGGACATAATATTTATGCCAAAGGAGTGGAAGTGGATGAACTTCGAAAGAATGTGGGAATGGTTTTTCAGCGTCCTAATCCTTTCCCGAAAAGTATATTCGAGAATGTAGCTTATGGGCTCCGTGTCAATGGGGTGAAAGATAATGCTTTCATTCGTCAGCGGGTAGAGGAGACACTGAAAGGGGCTGCGCTTTGGGATGAGGTCAAAGATAAGTTGAAGGAATCTGCCTATGCTTTGTCCGGTGGACAGCAGCAGCGTCTTTGCATTGCCCGTGCAATGGCGGTATCTCCTTCGGTATTGCTGATGGACGAACCAGCTTCCGCACTCGATCCTATTTCTACGGCTAAAGTAGAGGAATTGATTCATGAACTGAAGAAGGATTATACCATTGTAATCGTGACGCATAATATGCAGCAGGCCGCCCGTGTCAGCGACAAAACGGCTTTCTTTTATCTGGGAGAGATGGTGGAATATGATGATACGAAGAAGATATTCACCAATCCGGAAAAAGAGGCTACTCAGAATTATATAACCGGTCGTTTCGGTTAAGTATTGCCGGAGTGTTTGCAGAAAACAGAATATTAATCATTTATATATAAAGAGACTATGGTAAAGTTTATAGAATCGGAGCTTATTCTATTGAAGAAAGAAGTGGATGAAATGTGGACATTGGTGTACAATCAGCTTGACCGTGCGGGGGAGGCCGTGATGACGCTTGATAAAGAACTGGCACAGCAAGTGATGGTGCGCGAACGTCGGGTGAATGCCTTTGAACTGAAGATAGACAGTGATATAGAGGATATCATCGCATTGTACAATCCGGTAGCGATTGACCTCCGTTTTGTACTGGCAATGCTGAAAATCAATACGAATCTGGAACGTCTGGGAGACTTTGCAGAAGGTATAGCCCGTTTCGTTATCCGCTGCAAGGAACCGGTGCTGGATGCCGATTTGCTGGCCCGTCTGCGCCTGGGAGAGATGCAGGCAGAGGTTTTATCGATGCTGGAACTGGCGAAACGTGCCTTGAACGAAGAAAATATTGAGATGGCGACTGCGGTATTTGGTAAAGACAACCTGTTGGATGACATTAATGCGGAAGCAACGGGTATTCTGGCAGATTATATCCGTGAACATCCGGAAACAGCTCATACTTGTGTAGACTTGGTTGGCGTGTTCCGGAAATTGGAACGTTCAGGTGACCACATTACCAACATTGCAGAGGAAATAGTATTCTTTATTGATGCAAAAGTCTTAAAACATAGCGGAAAAGTAGACGAAAACTATCCAAAATCGTAATTTTTTGCATGTTTTTAAACAAAAATTAGGGCTACTTAGAAAATAGTCCTATATTTGTCACCTGTAACGGACAAGTTACGGGCGTTTTTACTGCAAATGATAATAAATCCAAAGATATTTCAAAAAGATGTTATATGACATGTTTTATAATTTGGAGAATAACAGTAAAAGCGACTATATTTGCACCGTTATCCTGAAAACAATCTTTTTACCTTAAAAAAAAACTAATACCTATTGAAAACTGAAAAATGGAGCTTTGTGAAAAGCCCCATTTTTTTTGCTCTATACTGAAGGCCAGGAAGTTGCGTTATACGGTGTTTGAGAGAGGGGATTCTTCTTTGCGTCTATTGCTTTTCTGTCGATTTCATGGATCATATATCGTATCATTTCCTACATTTTAGTGATTTCGAAGCTTTCTTCGGATGGGAACAAATCAGGCTATCAATATTATTCAGAGTGTTGATTAGAAAGTTCGGAATTTATTCACAAGTTAACCTTTGCAATATATGAAAAAAAACAGAAAGTTTTCCAACTTCCTTCCTTATTCGTATCTTTGTGCTATTATATTAGCGCAGCTGTTGATGAAAGAGCTAATATATTAGTATAGTTGGCTAAAAGGTTTAGAAGCTCTCTTATTTCCCTTTTTAGTCAGTCTTTTATTGTAGAACATTAATAATTAACATTATGTTTTCTGGAATCGTAGAAGAGTATGCTACCTTGGTAGCACTGGTGAAAGACCAGGAGAATATACACTTTACATTTAAGTGTTCGTTTGTAAATGAGCTGAAGATTGATCAGAGTATTTCTCACAATGGAGTATGCCTGACGGTAGTGAACTTGACCGATGATACGTATACGGTAACTGCCATGAAAGAAACGCTGGACCGTTCGAATCTTGGTTTGCTGAAAGTGGGCGATAAGGTGAATGTAGAGCGCAGCATGATGATGAATGGCCGTCTGGACGGACATATCGTACAGGGGCATGTGGACCAGACCGCTACTTGTGTGGAAATAAAGGATGCGGACGGAAGCTGGTATTTTACATTCAAATATGCATTTGATAAGGAAATGGCGAAACGTGGCTATATCACAGTGGATAAGGGTTCAGTCACTGTAAATGGTGTCAGCTTGACGGTATGTAATCCGACGGATGATACTTTTCAGGTAGCTATTATTCCTTATACTTATGAGCATACTAACTTTCATACGTTCGAGATCGGTAGCGTAGTGAACATTGAGTTTGATATCATCGGCAAGTATATCAGCCGGATGATTCAATATAAATAGTTCAATTGGGAATTGTTAGCTTCAATCGTAATTTATAAATCGTAAAACCCTAATTTGGATGGATTTTCTGCAATTAGTGTTGTCTCGCCAAAGTGACCGGGCATATGATAAAGGTCGTCCGGTAGAAGCGGAGAAGCTGGAACGGATTCTGGAAGCTGCCCGTCTGTCTCCTTCTGCCTGCAATGCGCAGCCGTGGAAGTTTGTGGTAGTGACAGATCATGAGCTGGCTTTAAAAGTAGGTAAGGCAGCAGCTGGACTAGGGATGAATAAGTTTGCTAAAGATGCCCCTGTGCATATTCTGATAGTGGAAGAGTTTGCCAATATTACATCCCTGCTTGGAGGTAAAGTAAAGGATAAGCATTTCCCGTTGATTGATATTGGTATTGCTGCCGCTCATATTACATTAGCTGCCGAAAGTGAAGGACTGGGGTCTTGTATTTTGGGATGGTTTGATGAAAAAGAGATAAAGCAATTGACTGGGATTCCTGCTTCTAAACGCTTGCTGTTGGATATCGCTATCGGGTATCCGGTGAAAGAAAAACGAAAGAAGATGAGAAAGACGAAAGAAAAGGTCATTTCTTATAATCGGTATTAATTGAAAAAAATGTATATTCCATACTTTTGAGAAGTAGATATATAAGAAAAAGCCTCGTTGGCTTAAAAGGAACGGCCTCTTCCTTTTAAACCAACGAGGCTTTCCTTTAAAACCAACGCACTGTTTCTTTTAAACTAAAAAGTATTCGTTGTAAGATGTTGACTATTAGTTGTTTACGAATATGGGCGCTTATGAGTATTTTTCTAGTAAAAAACAGATACAACAAAGCTTGTTTTTACAGATCTTTCAGTAGTACTTTACTTGCTTTCTTATAGTATTCTTCTCTGGATTCAGTCAGTACTTTCCACTCGTCATTGAACTCTTCATCCTTGTCTATCTTAAAGTTTTCGGAGCCGTACGTATCCAGGCGGTCAAGCAGAATCGCTACATTCAGTTGGTTGATATCCATTGAAGGCTGATAGCCGATATCTTCACTTTTCTGGTCGGTCACTACTTCGTGAATCAGATCTATCTCTTGCAACTGATAAAGTACTTGATTGGTCAGTCGGATCGGGATTTGGTGTTCTTCCGATATCTCCATGGCCGTATAAGGCGGCTCGTTTTTTTCAAACCGTTTGGCGATCAGTGACATGATAAGGATAGAAATGAAATCACGGTAACGTCTGCTGATGTTACGGGTGTCCTGATCGAAACTAAAACTGCGGATATTTTGTCCGGCATAGGTCAATTCGGCTCCAAACAAACAGATTGTCCAAGAAATTTGCAGCCATAGCAGAAACAAGGGGAGGGCGGCAAAGCTACCGTAAATAGCATTGTATTTCGATACCCATAACTGGCTGTTGATATACAAGAACTGGAAAGCCTGGTAAGCGGAGCCTGCCAAAATGCCTGCAATCAGTGCATGTTTGAATTTCACTTTCGTGTTGGGCATGAAAATGTAGAGTCCGGTGAACATCAGCCAGGTTAAGACAAATGGGATCAGGCGTATTGCGAATTTCATGACAGGAGCCAGTAAAACGAAATCGTCCATCTGCTTGAGTACAGTACTTACAAATAAAGAAAGTCCTCCCGAAACGACAATCAGAATCGGCATGAGCAGAAACATCGAGAAGTAGTCTGTTATCTTGCGGTACATGGAGCGTGCTTTCTTGACTTCCCAAATACGGTTGAAGGTGATTTCGATGTTACTCACCAGATTAATAACGGTCCATAACAACATCACCAGACCTACTCCAATGAAAATACCGCCTTTGGTTTGAGACAGGTAGGAGTTGACAAACGAAAGAATAGCTTCTGTCGTTTCGGTGTTTCCTCCGAAGCCGCTGCGGAACTGATGCTCCATCAGATTATCAAATCCGAATCCGCGGGCTACGGCAAAAAGGATAGCAAGTATAGGTACAATAGCAAGCAGTGTACTATATGTCAGTGCTGAGGCCTTATTAGCCATCCGGTCTTTGGTAAATCGATTGATGCAGAGATAGACGGTTTTAATAATATTGTAGAGCGAGAACTTCGTCCTAGTCACTTCATCTTCCGTGATGCGCCAGATGTCATACGTGATGAATTTCCATATATCGGTGATTTTCTTCTTCATGGCTCAGAATTTAAAAAGCAGTTTAAAAAAGAAAAAAAGCAGTCAGCCTATAAGCCGAGTTCTGTACCTTATATAATAAGGTGCCTGTCATTTATCTGAGTGGCGTGTCACCACGACACTTTAGCGGTCTACCCTCCGACATGGAGCGAGCAACTCTCATAACGCCGGTTTACATGACCTTACAACTCCTAAGACGTACAGCCCACATGTCACCATGCTGCTGGTAGGCTCTTACCCCACCTTCTCACCCTTACCTCTCCCCGAAAGGAGCGGCGGTTATTTTCTTCTACGTTACTCTACCCTCGCGGACAGCTTTCTGTTAGGAAGTAGGATGCTCTGTGTTGCCCGGACTTTCCTCCTGCACGAAACGCGCACGCGACAGACCAGCCAACTGCTTTAGACTGCAAAAGTACGTCATTTATTTTGTTTTAGCCAAAGAAAGTGTCACAAATAGAAATAATTTCTACCTTTGCTATCATTAAATCATGATTCAATGAAGAAAAATATCCTTTTTTTCTATTGCTTGCTGGTAGTAGCAGTAGTTAGTCTGAAAGCTCAGGAAATACGCCCCATGCCTGCTGATTCAGCTTATGGGGTAGTACACATTTCTGTTTGTAATATGCGTGATGAAGGTAAGTTTACTTCCGGAATGAGCACGCAGGCACTGCTTGGGATGCCGGTCAAGGTATTGCAATACACCGACTGGTACGAGATTCAGACTCCGGATGACTATACGGGATGGGTGCATCGGATGGTGATTACGCCGATGTCGAAAGAGAAATATGATGAATGGAACCGTGCAGAGAAGATTGTGGTGACTTCCCACTACGGATTTACGTATGAAAAACCGGATGACGACTCGCAGACCGTATCGGATGTTGTTGCCGGCAATCGCCTGAAGTGGGAGGGAAGTAAAGGGCATTTTTACAAGGTGTCTTATCCGGATGGCCGCCAGGCCTATATCTCCAAACATATTTCACAACCAGAGAGTAAATGGAGAGCTTCGTTGAAACAAGATGCTGAAAGTATTATTAAAACTGCTTATACAATGATCGGAATTCCCTATCTATGGGCGGGGACTTCTTCGAAAGGAGTTGATTGCAGCGGGCTGGTCCGGACCGTACTCTTTATGCATGATATTATCATCCCAAGGGATGCGTCACAACAGGCTTATGTAGGCGAACGCATTGAGATAGCCCCTGATTTCTCCAACGTGCAACGCGGAGACCTCGTCTTCTTCGGTCGTAAAGCTACAGCCGACCGTAAAGAAGGCATCTCACACGTCGGCATCTACCTGGGTAATAAACGCTTCATCCATGCCTTGGGAGACGTACATATCAGCAGCTTTGATCCCGAAGACGAGCGCTACGATGAGTTCAATACCGGTCGTCTGCTTTTTGCCACTCGTTTCCTGCCCTATATAAATAAGGAGAAAGGCATGAATACCACCGACCATAACCTCTATTATCTATATCACTAACCATTATCCATTAAACAAATGCCAAATAGAAGAGATTTTCTGAAAACGGCTGCCTTTGCGACTTTAGGTTCCGGAATAGCTGTCAGTCAGGTATTGGCGGGAGAATGTATGCCTTCTGCTATTCATGTTAATAAATATGGTATAGGGGGAAAGATGAAAATGACTTTTTTCCCTTATGAGTTAAAGTTGAGGCATGTCTTTACGGTAGCCACTTATTCGCGTACTACTACGCCCGATGTGCAGGTAGAGATCGAATATGAAGGGGTGACCGGGTATGGAGAAGCGTCTATGCCCCCTTATCTCGGAGAAACAGTGGAGTCGGTAATGAACTTCCTTAAAAAAGTAAATCTGGAGCAATTCAGCGATCCTTTTCAATTAGAGGACATTTTGTCATACGTTGACAGTCTGTCGCCTAAAGACACGGCAGCAAAAGCTGCGGTGGATATTGCCCTTCATGACTTGGTGGGAAAGCTGCTGGGAGCGCCTTGGTATAAGATATGGGGATTGAACAAAGAGAAGACGCCTTCTACCACCTTTACGATTGGTATTGATACGCCCGATGTGGTCCGTGCGAAAACAAAAGAATGTGCCGGTCTGTTTAATATATTAAAGGTGAAGCTGGGAAGAGACAATGATAAGGAAATGATAGAGACAATCCGTTCGGTAACGGACCTGCCGATAGCCGTTGATGCTAACCAGGGCTGGAAAGACCGCCAATATGCACTCGATATGATTCATTGGCTGAAAGAGAAAGGGATTGTGATGATAGAGCAGCCTATGCCGAAAGAGCAGTTGGATGACATTGCCTGGGTGACGCAACAAAGTCCTTTGCCTGTATTTGCCGACGAGTCGTTGCAGCGTTTAGGGGATGTAGCCGCTTTGAAAGGTGCATTTACGGGAATCAATATTAAATTGATGAAATGTACCGGAATGCGTGAAGCATGGAAGATGGTCACGCTGGCACATGCTTTGGGAATGCGCGTGATGGTGGGGTGTATGACGGAGACTTCGTGTGCGATATCTGCCGCCTCGCAATTTTCTCCGGCAGTCGATTTTGCCGACCTTGATGGAAACCTGCTTATCTCCAACGACCGCTTCAAAGGAGTGGAAGTGGTGAATGGAAAAATCACATTGAATGACTTACCCGGAATTGGTGTCATGAAAATCTGATCTTACTGAATGAATGTCAGACTGTTAAAGCCATCTGACATACAACGAATGTAAATTTGTCAGTTGCTGTCGTTAAGCGCTGTTAAGCCCTAAATATTCTCTGTTAAAAGAGGACAAAAAAGAGTGACAAGTAGAATAAGTGAACGATATTTGTTATTATTTTAACGTCGTAAAAGTTAAAACAATGTCAGATATTAACATTTTAAAGAATTATAAATCATGAAACAGACAACAAAGAACATTCTGGGAGTAGGAGCAATTATTCTTCTGAGCTCAGGAGTTGCAGGATTGACAACTTACAAATTGTTGCAATCTAACGAAGCTGCCAAGGAAACATCTTTTAATGAGATGTTCAAGCAGAATCCCAATGTCAAATTGGCTGCTTTTGATGCGGTAAACGCTCAGCCGGTTGATTTGACACAAGCTGCTGAGAACTCCCTTCATGCTGTTGTACATATAAGATCTACGCAAGAATCCAAAACTAAAACGATTCAGCAGGCACCGGATATTTTCGATTTCTTCTTCGGTGACGGACGTGGACAACAGCGTCAGGTACAAACCCAGCCTCGCGTAGGTTTTGGCTCGGGAGTGATTATCTCTAAAGACGGTTATATCGTAACCAACAATCACGTGATTGAAGGTGCAGATGAAATCAGTGTGAAGCTGAATGACAATCGTGAGTTTAAAGGACGTGTAATCGGTACTGACCCGAGCACTGACCTTGCATTAGTGAAAATAGAAGGAGATGATCTGCCGACTATTCCGGTAGGTGACTCTGATGCACTGAAAGTAGGCGAGTGGGTATTGGCAGTAGGTAACCCGTTCAATCTTAACTCTACTGTAACTGCCGGTATCGTCAGCGCAAAGGCTCGTTCATTGGGTGTATATAATGGTGGTATAGAATCTTTTATCCAGACAGACGCTGCCATTAACCAGGGAAATAGTGGTGGTGCACTGGTCAATGCTAAGGGAGAACTGGTAGGTATCAACTCTGTACTTTCTTCTCCGACCGGAGCTTATGCCGGATATGGATTTGCTATTCCGACCAGCATTATGACGAAGGTTATTGCTGACCTGAAACAATATGGAACTGTGCAGCGTGCTTTGCTCGGTATCCGTGGAGGATCTATTGGCAGCAGCTTGATGGATGACAGACAACCGATTGATAAGTCCGGTACTACTTTGGCAGATAAAGCTAAGGCACTGGGTGTAGTAGAAGGAGTCTGGGTTTCTGAAATCGTTGAAGGTGGTTCGGCTGCAGGTGCTGATATCAAAGTCGATGACGTAATTATCGGTCTGGATAATAAGAAGGTTTCAAATATGGCCGACTTGCAGGAAGCTCTTGCTAAACATCGTCCTGGGGATAAGGTGAAAGTAAAACTGATGCGTGATAAGAAGGAAAAGACTGTTGAAGTAACGTTGAAGAACGAACAAGGCACAACGAAGATTGTAAAAGACGCAGGTATGGACATCCTGGGTGCTGCATTCAAAGAATTGCCGGATGACTTGAAGAAACAGTTGAACCTCGGTTATGGCCTGCAAGTGACAGGTGTTTCTTCCGGTAAGATGTCAGATGCAGGAGTCCGCAAAGGCTTCATCATCCTGAAGGCTAATGACCAGCCGATGCGCAAAGTCAGTGATCTGGAAGAAGCAATGAAAGCTGCTGTTAAGTCTCCGAATCAGGTATTGTTCCTGACAGGTGTATTCCCATCTGGTAAACGCGGATACTTTGCAGTTGATCTGACTCAGGAATAAACTATAAATTAAGGTAAGAAGATTGTAGGATAAGCTAATGAAATAGAAAAAGGATGCCGTCACACAACTTGTCGGCATTCTTTTTTGTTTTATTAGTTGAAAATATAGTGAAAAAGTTGCCTAAATATGTATGTTAACAAATTATTTGTCGTAACTTTGCACTCCAAATCTGTTTTTAAAGAATGAGACAACTAAAGATTACCAAAAGTATCACTAACAGAGAGAGCGCTTCTCTTGACAAGTATTTGCAGGAAATCGGTCGTGAAGACCTGATTACAGTCGAGGAAGAAGTGGAACTCGCTCAGCGCATTCGTAAGGGTGACCGTGTAGCATTGGAAAAACTGACACGTGCCAATCTTCGTTTCGTCGTATCTGTGGCTAAGCAGTACCAGAACCAGGGTTTGAGTTTGCCTGACTTGATTAATGAAGGCAATTTAGGACTGATCAAAGCCGCCGAAAAGTTTGATGAAACACGTGGATTCAAGTTTATCAGCTACGCTGTATGGTGGATTCGTCAGTCTATTCTGCAAGCATTGGCAGAGCAGTCGCGTATTGTTCGTCTCCCGTTGAATCAGGTAGGTTCGCTGAATAAGATCAGCAAAGCCTTCTCAAAGTTCGAACAGGAAAACGAACGGCGTCCGTCTCCCGAAGAGTTGGCAGATGAGCTGGAAATTCCGGTTGACAAGATCTCTGATACGCTAAAGGTATCCGGCCGTCATATTTCGGTGGATGCACCTTTTGTGGAAGGAGAAGACAACAGCCTGCTGGATGTGTTGGTTAATGACGATTCGCCTATGGCGGACCGCTCTCTGGTTAATGAGTCTCTTGCGAGGGAAATTGATAGAGCTCTTTCTACGTTAACCGATAGAGAAAAAGAAATCATTCAGATGTTTTTCGGTATCGGACAACAAGAAATGACATTGGAAGAAATCGGCGATAAGTTTGGTCTCACACGTGAGCGCGTTCGCCAGATTAAAGAAAAAGCAATTAGAAGACTAAGACAAAGTAATCGTAGTAAATTGCTCAAATCCTACTTGGGATAAGTGAGGAATATCAGTTTCTGAAAGAAAAAAAGAATTAGAGTCGCATAAGTTACACTTCTTGGAGTAATCATCTGAAGAAGGTACTTATGCGACTTTTTACTTAGCTGTTGTTTATCTTATACTATGCAAATTTATGAAGAAGTCTGTTCTGATATTATTCACTCTTGTGGGGATTTGTATTGGCTTTGTCGCTTACGGACGATGTACTGGGACCGCTGGTGAGCCTGCAGTTGGGACTGTTGCATCTCATGCCGTTCCTTCGCCCTCCAGCAAAGAACAGCGTTTGCAAGAGAAAGCTCTTGCTGCGAAAGCCTATTGTATAGAGAATGGATTTAATACGAATTATTGTTTTCTGATAGATTTCAGTATTCCTTCCGGTAAAAAACGTTTCTTTGTCTGGGACTTCAAAGGTGACTCCATCAAATATTCAAGTCTCTGTGCTCATGGATATGGCAAGGAGAGCACGTTGAAAAAGCCGGTATATAGTAATGTGGAAGGGAGTTATTGTTCTTCTTTGGGAAAGTATAAGGTCGGAATTCGCTCATATAGCAAATGGGGAATTAATGTGCATTATAAATTACATGGGCTGGAGCCGACAAATAGCAATGCTTTCAAACGATATATCGTACTGCATTCTTATACTCCGGTGCCGGCTTCGGAGATATCCCCCATGTATCTTCCATTAGGTATTAGCCAGGGGTGTCCTGTGATTTGTGACGAGGTGATGCGTAAAGTGGATGCTCTGCTAAAAGTCGAAAAGAAGTCCGTGTTATTATGGATATATGAATAGAAATACTAAATCTTAATGATAAATAGATGATATTTCTTCTTTTTTGTTACCTTTGCCACAATTAAAAATTTATGATATGAAATACGTAAAAATACTATTTGCAATGGCACTTGTGTTGACAATGTGCTCGGCTTTCTCTTTAAAGAAAGACCACTCTAAAACAGTTTATGCCTTCGGAATTGCTGCCTCCTTTACGGATACGGTTGTGTATTTTACGGATATTCAGATATTGGATAGTGCGAAGGTTAGCAAGGAAGGTTTCCTCACTCATCGTGATTTGTATAGCTATCAGTTGAAGAACTATGTGGAAGATAACGGACTGCAGCAGAATAGTACATGTATGATCTATTTCTCAGAAAACAGAAAGAAGCTGGAGAAAGAAGCAACGAAAATTCTGAGTAAATATAAAAGGAACAGGAATACAACAGTGACACGGATTGATACTGATAAGTTCCATTTTATAAAACCGGAAGAGTAAGAGATTTATTGTTAATATGATAAGAGATGCAAGTTTGCATCTCTTATTTTTTTATCTTTGCGGTCATAACAAATTGGAAATCTAATGAAAAATATTAAAATATTATCCTTTCTTGTAGGTTTGGCCGCATTATTTGCTGCTTGTGAGAATAATGATAATGAGGGACCTGTAACCCCTGAGCCACGTGAGCAGGTAGGACGTACCGTACTGGTGTATATTGTAGGAGATGCAGGAGATTCTAATGAATTGTCTGACCTTTTTAAGATCAATTTTAGCGATATGAAAGCGGGCATGGAAGAGGTTGATTATTCAAAATGTAATTTGGTTGTTTACAGTGAGATGAAAAATGACTTACCTCATTTGATTTCATTGAAACAGAAGAATGGTAAAGTAGTAGCAGATACTCTTTTTACTTATGCAGAACAGAATCCTTTAGATAAAGAAGTTATGTCTAAAGTTATTGCTCAAACAGTCGATTATTTCCCTGCAGATAGCTATGGCTTTGTATTTTTGTCTCATAGTTCTTCGTGGGTATCGGCTAGTAATAATGCAAATTCTCGTTCAATCGGGTATTATCGTAAAACTCAGATGAATATTCCGGATTTTCGTGAAGCGTTATTTTCAGCTTTTCCAAAACCGTTAAAGTTCATATTGTTTGACTCATGTAATATGCAATCTGTGGAAGTCGCCTATGAACTTCGTGACTGTGCTGAATATTTTATTGGTTCTCCGACTGAAATTCCTGGTCCTGGTGCCCCCTATAAAGCAGTAGTGCCGGAAATGTTTACTGAAACAAATTTGGCGATGAATATAGCAGAGGCATATTACGGGTATTATGAAAAACTTTATACAGGGGTTAGTCCTATTAGTAATGAGAATTGGACAGGAGGCATTGCTACTTCTGTGATAAAGAGTGACGCTTTGGATAATCTGGCAGCGGCAACTAAGACAATTATTCCTAAATATATTCAAGATAAAAGGGAAGTAAATCGCAGTGGTCTATTGGCTTATGATTTTAATGATGATGCCAATTACGATTTTGATGAACTGATTCAGTATTTGACTGGTGGAGCGGATAATGCAGAGTATCAATCTTGGCGAATAGCTTTTGATAATGCAGTAGTGTATCGGAAGACAACTTCTAAAAATTATTCTGGTATTATTCGTCGTATGTTCACAATGGAAGGTTCGGAAGGTCTTTCTACTTATATTCCTAATGGTGAAAGTAATTCTAAGATGAATACTTTTTATCGTACCTTGTCATGGTATTCTGCAGCGGGCTGGAATGCAACAGGATGGTGATTTTGTGAAAAGGTAGATACACTTGGAAGTACTTGCCATATTCTTCTAAAAACTTAGTGACACTATGTCGTTATTATAGTGACAGTATCTTTGTTGGATGGTGTCACTATCGTAACAGGATAGTGTCACTATCTTTTTTTAATGATATAACTATATAATAATGTATATAGATTCTTCCTACTTTTAAAGCTATAAAGAAAAAATCTCTTTTCGACATCCTTGTCAATCAGTAAGTTATATTTTTATTCAAAAAGAAAAAAGAGTAGTATATATTTGGATATTGTCATTAAGTTCTCTACTTTTGCACCCGCTTTGCTAGAGAGACAGAGCCTAACAATTGACATTCTGCTAGAGAATATGGCTTCAGAAAATAAAAACAAAAAAACTTCGAAAAAGTTTGGATGTTATCTGAAAAAGTTCTTATCTTTGCATCCGCTTTCGCTAAGAAAGCTGCGTGGTAGAAGTCACGTTAGTTCTTTGAAATATTGATAAACAATACAAGTAG
>NZ_KV804337.1:0-24886 GCF_001811315.1 Bacteroides sp. HMSC067B03
CAACAGATAAACCGATCTATGACATACCCTTATCTTCCATCGTGCATGCATTTGACGTCTGTTGCAAGAATAAACGCAATACAGATGACTGCATAGAGTTTTCGTTTGAATATGACACGGATTTGGTTGCCGTGTGGGATGCTATCAGATACGGTCGCTACGAACCTGATTATTCAAAATGCTTCATACGGAAAAAGCCCGTTCTTCGTGAAATTTTTGCTTCCGCTTATGTTGATCGTGTAATACAACATTGGGCTGATCTACGCCTTGATCCTATTTTGGAAGAGCGTTTTCAGGCACAGGGAAATGTTTCAAAAAATTGCCGTATTGGTGAAGGAGCACTTTCGGCTGTTACCTATCTGAATGGGATGATCATGGAAGTCAGTGAAAATTATACGAAAGACGCATACATTTTCAAGGGTGATTTCAAAAGCTTTTTTATGTCAATGTCCAAATCCCTGTTATGGGAAATGATCGACCTGTTTATCCGGGATAACTATAAAGGCGACGATATAGAGTGTTTATTATATATATTGCGCACTGTTATCTTTCACCAGCCACAGCATAAATGTTATAGGAAATCACCGTTACATTTATGGGATGAGTTGCCTCATGATAAAAGTTTGTTTCATGCTGATCCGGATCATGGTTTTGCCCCCGGCAGTCTTCATGCGCAGAAATTCGCAAATTTTATCGGCTCTTGTTTTGATTACTATGTTTCCGAAATACTGGGAATCAAGTATTATGTGCGTTTTGTGGATGATTTCGCCTTTGTAATGCGTAATAAAGAAGATATTCTAAATACTGTTCCTTTGCTTGACAGTTACCTGAAAGAGCAGCTGCTTCTTAAATTACATCCTAAAAAAATATATATACAGCATCATTCTAAGGGAGTTTTGTTTGTAGGGGCATTCATTTTGCCCGGTCGAATTTATATTTCAAACCGTGTTGTCGGTAATTTATACGATGTAATCAGCAAATATAATAAAATAGCGGAGGAAGGCTTTGCGGAAGCACACGCGGACAAATTTGTTGCCACCCTGAATTCCTACTATGGATTAATGAGGCATTTCAATACGTACAATCTAAGACGGAAAGTGGCGAAACGTATTAATCCTGCATGGTGGGAATATTTTTATGTTCAGGGACATTGGGAGGTTTTTGTGTTGAAGAACGAATATAATTTTAAGAAACAATTAAAAAAACAAATAAGAAAAGGCAATGCGAAAAAATATCTTACCCCGGAAATTGGCTAAGCCGATCGAACAATTATCCGATGGAACATGGATAATACGATATGCAATACAATCCATTGACAGAACCGATAACGAAGGAAACGAACTGGTGACATTTGCCAGTTCCATATTCCTTGAAAAACCAACGTTGGAAATGATAAAGAAAAGTATTCATAGATATGCAATGAGCGTTCTTGATGATGAGGATGTTCTTCCGCTTGTTGCCAATCCTGATTTATCAGTTTACATGATCATAGATTAAAATTAAAGCCTGTTTAAACGATGATTAAACAGGCTTTAATTTTGCACCAAAAATCACATTTTGTTTTATGTTAATATGTGTTTTAATGACACATTTTGTTTTTCGGTCGGGAATTTTTTGATTTGACGATTGTAATAGTGAGCTTTATAGAGATAGCAGGTATGACCGTGATGGTTCTACGGATCTTGGAGTTGTCATATTTGATAAAACCGAAGAACTTGAAGTTACGATTGAATTTACGAAAGGGGCAAGAGGTGAAATGGAGCCGACTACATGGTGTTTCCGCCCAACAGTAGATTTGTATTAACCTTGATAAACAGGATATGAAAAAGATAAAAAAAATACTTAATATTTCTGTGCTACTCGTATGTGGAGTGGCAAATACATGGGGACAAGGAGGCCAGAAATTGACTGGTAAGATTTTGTCAGCGACGAATCAACCGGTAGAAGGTGCCATTGTCACAGTGTTAGACACGATGAATGTTACTACAAACAAAGAAGGTACATTCCAGTTTGAAGTGAAAGATCTTTCAAAGGCCAAGGAAATTTCCGTATGGGCTCCGGGGTATTTCTCTGTGAAGCAGCTTGTAAAAGAAAGACCGAATATTGTAATTACATTGATTCCGGAAAATCAATATAAATACAATGAAACGATGGTTCTTCCCTTCCGTCGGGAAGGGGAAATGCAGCTGGAAGATTATACAGCAGCTACCAATATCACAAAAAAAGATTTTATGTTGGGTACGACAAAGATCGATCGTGCATTGACAGGACAAATTGCTGGGTTGCAAATGAAACGCAGTAGTGGTATGCCGGGAGAAGGCAGTTATTATAACTTGCGCGGTATCCGCACATTGACTGGTGATAACGCTCCTTTGATTGTGATAAACGGAGTACCTCATATGCCTGATAAAACACCTTCGGAACTGATTGGCGGCTTTACCCGTGATATCTTTCAGTTCTATCATTTGCAGGATATACAGAATATCACTGTATTGAAAGGTGCGGAAGCAGCTATGTATGGTTCAATGGGCTCCAATGGTGTAATCTTGATTGAAACAGACGGTACCGCATCTAATGACTTGGAGACTAGGGTGAGTTACTATGGATCATACGGAATCAACTGGAACGATAAGCGGATGCCGGTGATGGGACTGGATGATTACAAGCAGTATCTGGCAGATATGGGTATGACTATTTCTAAGGATCCGCAGAACTTCTATACAAATTTCCCCTTCATGCAGAATCCTAACGATCCACGTTACAACTATTTGTATAACAATAATACAGACTGGCAGGATTTGATTTACAAGAACACAGCGTCCACCGATCATCTTTTCAGAGTAGAAGGTGGTGACAATATTGCTAAATACGACCTGTCGTTAGGGTATTATCGCGAGAATGGTCTGATGGATAATACAAGTATGGAACGTTTTCATACATTACTGAATGCTAATGTATTGGTCAATAAACAACTGAATATTTTTGCAACGGTAGGTTTAGCTTATATGAACGGACATTATCAGACGCAGGGTATGGATATTACGACGAATCCTATATTGGCAGCTTACGCAAGATCTCCTTTCCTAAGTCCATACGAAAAAGACCGCGAGGGAAATACACTGAAAACTTACGCATCTCATTTCTACGGACGGAGCAAGAGCCGAGATTACAGCGTCAGCAATCCTTTAGCTATCATTAATACGTTGGATTCTCGTAATCGCCAATATGATCTGAATATGAAAGCCGGTATCGCATACAATCCTTTTCGAGAACTGACACTAACTGGAACAGTAGGTTTGTATTATAATTACGATAACGAACATCTCTTTATCCCTGGAGCAAGTGAAGCTACTATAGTACCGCTAAGTGATAAATACGGTGTGCGGAATAATGCGGTAAGCGACGGAGTAGCTGTAACGACCAACTTCTTTGCCAACTTGAATGCCAGTTATAAGAAAACGTTTAATTATGTTCACCAGTTGAATGCAATAGCCGGATGGCAGTTGATGACTACTAAAAACGAATATGATGCAGGAGAAGGACGCAACACCGGTAATGACTTCTACCAGACATTGGGTAGCACGACTGACGGAAGACGTTTCTTGGGTTATATCAATAGCTGGAACTGGACAAACTTCTACGGACATGCCAACTATACTTACAATAATATGGTACAGGCATCTGTGAATATAGCCGTTGATGCAGCTTCTTCTACCGGTACGGATGTTGCCCGTTTCTATACATATCCGTCAGTAGGAGTAACCTTGCTGGGCAAAGGATGGAAACCACTTCTCGATGTTACATGGCTCAATAAGCTGAATGTACGTGTCGAATACGGACTGACAGGTAACTCACGCTTTTCTTCACAGATGGGTGGATACTATTATTCCACAGTACCTTACATGCAGTTGTCAACCATCGTTCGTTCTAATATCCCGAACGTATCATTGAAACCGGAGAAGAATGCTTCTTTGAATCTCGGACTGGACTTGTCTGTACTGAACAATCGTTTGAACCTAACTTTTGATTATTACAATAATCAAATCAGCGATATGATATCTGCTATGCCTCTTTCATCTGTTTATGGATCGGTTCCTTATTATGCGAATGTAGGTAAGTTAGAGAATACAGGTATAGAGTTGGCAGTGCAGGCCTCATTGGTTCGTACCCGTGATTTCGAATGGATCATAGGTGGAAACATCTCTCGCTCCAGAGATAAGATCAAGTCATTAGGTGGTGAGGAACAAATCGTGTTGAGTTACGATAATGGTGTGCAGATGGTCAACCGTGTCGGAGAAGCTCCTTACCAATTCTACGGTTATCAGGCAAATGGAGTATACTCCACACAAGCTGAAGCTGACGCTGCAAATCTCAGCAACCGTACCGGACGTCGTTATAATGCCGGAGATGTACGTTTTGTAGATCAGAATGGCGATAACCGCATCGACGATAAAGACCGTGTTCTTCTTGGCAGTGCTGCTCCCTCTTATTTTGGAGGTTTCTATACACAACTGAAATACAAAGGATTCGCACTTTCTGCAGAGTTCTCATATTCAAAAGACAACATCGCATACAATGCTGTCAGACAACAACTGGAGGCTATGTCTACTACTAACAACCAGAGTATTGCAGCCGTAAACCGTTGGACAGTGGAAGGACAGAAGACCGATATGCCGAAGGCAACATGGAAAGATCCTGTGGGCAACAGCTATTTCTCTTCTCGCTGGATGGAAGATGCTTCTTACCTGAGAATGAAGAACGTGACACTCAGCTACACTTTCTCTAAAACACTTTGGAATTTCTTTCGTTCGGGAACAATATATGTGACGGGCGAGAACCTGTTGACCTTTACAGATTATCTGGGAATGGACCCAGAATTCTCTTATTCTTATGCTGAGAATATGCAAGGTTTTGATAATGCAAAGCTAATGCAACCCAAAACAGTGAAAATGGGCGTTAATTTAAAATTCTAATGAAAATGAAAAAGTTTAAGATAGAAATAATACTTATGGGGGTACTGGCGATGATGTTCGCTTCGTGTAGTGACTTCTTCGAGCCGAATAATGATACGACCTTGAATGGTGATAGATATATCAAGGAAGGCAGCGAGCTTTATTCCGGTTTTCTGGGTATTATCACAAAGATACAAGCTATTGGAGACAAAGCTATTTATCTGACCGATATGCGTGGCGAACTGTTGGAACCTACCGAAAATACACCGGCTGACCTTTACAGCATTTATAATTATGATGATGATTTGAGCGGTAACACATATGCCGACCCTGCCAAGTATTATGATGTAATCATTGCTTGCAATGATTATTTGCAGAAAGCAAAAGAATACAGAGATACACATGTCACTACCGTAGATGACGATGATTATAGAGGTCTGATTAGTAGCACAGTGAGGTTGAAAACATGGACTTATCTCATGTTGGCAAAGATATATGGACAAGCTATATGGTTCGATGATCCGATGCAAAGTATGAAAGATATCGTCAGCCGGACTCCTAAGAACTTGAGTGAGCTTGTCGATGAATGCGACAAACTGTTGAATACTGGCTTTGATGGAATAAACGGTACATACAATATGTCATGGAATGAGTGGCTTGATCCTGCTAACGGGGCTACTTCTACAAACGATGAATATAAAAGATGGAATATGATGGTTCCCGGATATTTTGTACTGCAAGCAGAAATCGCACTTTGGAAAGGAGATTATCAGAAGGCGGCTACAACAATTCTTGGAGAAATGAGCAGGACCTTTGCTTTGGCTGAGTATCAGGGAAATGTTGCTAATATCAAGTATATGCGTTCGGGAAGTTACGGGAGTAATTACGGTCAGCAATATGACTCCGAGATGCCGATGCTGACAGCAACCGAATCTGTTATTATGTATGATTATAAATATAATCAACAGAATTCGTTATTGAATCATTTCGACCGTAGCGGAAGCTATATGATGCGTGCTTCCGTGCCAGGATCAAAACGTTTTGAAGATACTACTTTCAATCCGTCTGCTGATGCAACGGCAATTAAAACATCCGATGCGCGTTTCAGAGCTATTCAGGAAATCGAAAAGGATGTGGAATATGCGATACGCAAATACCGTGGCTTTAGAAAGAGCGGACATACTGTTGCTCATGACGATACATATATAATGATTTATCACACTTCTGATCTTTATTTTATGGCGATTGAAGCACTGAATAATATGGGACGTTTTGAGCCGGCATCCGTGTTGATGAATACAGGTGTCGACCCCTTCTACGGAGCCGGTGTAGTATTGGGCGAACAATGGCAAGGACTGAATTGCAACTGGGGATTGTGGACAACACTTTATGCGGGATTCCGCCGCACGTATGCTGATAATGGTGTTCGCGGTATCTTAGGACTGGGCAAGCGCGATATGTGGCAGACTCCGGAAGACATCAAAGAGGAGATTATAGCTGAACAAAGATTGGAAGGTTTGAGTGATGAAGACAAGATCAAAAAGCATAATGATATTGAATTGGTGAAAGAAGCCTTCTTGGAGTTTCCTTGTGAAGGAAAGACTTATCCGCTTATGATTCGTGTGGCAAAGCGTTGGAATGACTATTCATTCATAGCAGATTTTGTCGGGCAGAAATATGAATCCGATCTGGCTAAGCAAGCGGAAGTAAAGGCCAAGATCATGGGTGGTGCTTACTTCGTACCTTGGGACTTGCAAGGTAAGTCTTCTTCTCATTAATAGCATGTTTTTCAATCAAAAAAAGAAAATTATGAAGGATATAACAAAAATAGCTTATTTACTTTTGGGACTGATATTATCAGTCCCCATGAGTGCACAAAAGACATATTATATGGACCCCGAGGGAAGTGATTCTAATCCGGGAACGTCAGATAAACCTTTTGCAACTTTAGTAAAAGTGCAGGAAGTGGTAGCTGCGGGAGATGTGGTTTATATCAATCCGGGAACTTATGTGGTTCCTGCCGACCAACTACCGATGACTACTACTAATAGCGGACTTTATCATTGTGTGTTCCACTTGAATAAAAGTGGTGAGGCAGGCAAGCCTATTTCTTATCTGGCCAATCCGAATAGACAGGGGAGACCTGTCTTCGATCTTTCGCAAGTAAAACCGAAAGATCAGCGTATTACGGTGTTTTATGTAACCGGTTCTAATCTTTATCTTAAAGGATTCGATGTTATTGGCACACAAGTCACTATTACCGACCATACGCAATCAGAATGTTTCCGTATTGTTAAAGGAGCCAATAATAACAAGTTTGAAGATTTGAGAACGCATGACGGTATGGCAATCGGTTTCTACTTGCTTGGCGGAAGCAATAATCACATCTTAAACTGTGATGCTTACAACAATTATGATTCGGTTTCAGAAGGAGGCAAAGGTGGTAATGTCGATGGTTTCGGCGGTCACATCAACTCATCTTCTGCCGGTGAAGGTAAAGGTACGGGAAATGTGTTCGAAGGATGTCGTGCCTGGTATAATAGCGATGATGGTTTCGACCTCATCAATTGTTTTGAGGCAGTGAAGATAATCAATTGCTGGTCGTTCTTAAACGGATACAAGCCCGGCACAAAAGAAGCGGCTGGTGACGGTACCGGTTTTAAAGCCGGTGGTTACGGAATGTCTGCCGATAACCTTCCAGCTACACCTGACATAATACCTCAACATGAAGTACGCAATAGTTTGGCTTATTACAATAGATTGAGAGGTTTTTATGCCAATCATCATCTGGGCGGAATCATATTCGAGAGCAATACGGCTGTCAATAGTGGAGAAAACTATAATATGACAAACCGTGAGTTGCCTTTGGCACTTCCTCCGACTGATGTGAGCGGATATGATCATATTATTAAGAACAACCTGTCCTTTGTTTCAAGATCGGGAAGTAAGCATATCGTAACAGTGAACAGGGCGAAGAGTGAAGTATCCAACAACTCTTTTGATGGTAGTGAGGAAGTGGTGGAAGCTGACTTTATCAGTCTGGAAGAAGCGGAATTGATGAGAGATCGTAAGCCCAATGGAGATCTGCCTGATGTTAATTTTGGAAAACTGACTACTGATGCGGAATTACGTTTTTGGGGAATGGGATGCTTTGCTACAGGTGAACCTACTGATCTTGATTTTGGCTGGTTGAAAAAGCCGACAATTGTTGTAGTTGGCAGTAAAGCCAGTGTAGTGGGCCCCGAAGCGGCATTGTTCACGAAGATGTATGTGATTGTAGACGGTGAAGAAACGGTGGAGTTTGATAAGAACTCAATAGACTTGTCAGACTTTAGTGGTGTGCTTGAAGTGAAAGCAGTCATTGAAGATGCAAACGGAAACGTTACAAAATCCATTGCGTTTAAATTTAAAAGATAAAACAGATAAACTTAGAATAATATGAAACAGTTTATTAATATTTATATAATATCTTTTGTCTTGATATTATCTCAGCTCAGTCTCTTTTCGTCTTGTAAAGACGAAGATACGGTTGTTGAACTGAAACTTGATCGTACAGCCATTCAAATCAAAGAAGGAAGTGAAGGCATACTAAAGATTGAAGGCGGAAACGGTGGATATCAGTTTTCTTTTTCTGAAGAAGGCTATGCTACCGCCAAGTATCGTGAAAATTTAATATACATTCAAGGAGTGAAATACGGTAAAGTGGTCTTGACTGTAACCGACTTGGAAGGGCACAGTGTATCACTTGATGTAGTAGTGGTATCGAGTGTGCTGAGCACCGATAATCAGCGTTTTGTATGGGGAAACATGATTGAATTGAATAAAGCCAATAATTGGAGCTTGTTCATCGATACCAATAGTGTTGCTATTACCAACGTATTGGAAGGAAGGCAATATGTTTTATCCTGCGATGGTGATTTGTCCGTTGGTGTAAAGGCGAATGCCACGTTAGAGATCTTGAGTAGTAAAACAGGAGCTGAACCGGAGATCGTGCAACTGGCTGGAATGGAAGTGTTGCAAATAAAAGATGGCCTTTGCTCTATTGTTTTTAGTACGGCAGACCGTATGGGTGAGCTTGTGTTTCAGAAATAGATATACACTGAAGATAAATAAATCGATCTGATATCAAGTAAAGCTTGGCTATCAGGTCGATTTTGTTATATTGGGCACTTTCAATACAATCAATGATATCGCTGTTTGCTGGAAGAAGACCGTTTATTGAACAAATATCCATTTAAATGAATGATATTCTATTTATCATTCGGGTGGTATTTTCTAATTTTGTGATGTGAAACCAGTGATAACGTTCCTTATAATGGAACTCCTTATACTAAATTTGTCACATGAAAAACATATCTGTTCTTTTGTTCTTGCTCATTACTTTGGCATTGAACGCACAAAACAATAAAACTTCCGGACTCAACGCCCGCCAGTTTCATAAATACTGGAAAGTAGAATCTGAATCTCCGGATTATAAAGTAACTTTTTTAGGGGATACGGTTGAAATTCTTTCTCCTAAAGGGCTTACTCTTTGGAGGAAAGAGAAGATGAGTGGTAAAGTAACCATTGAGTATGACGCATGTGTGGTTGTTGAGGTTGAGGGCGATCGTTTGAGTGACTTGAATTGTTTTTGGATGGCTTCGGACCCTCAGTATCCCGATAATATATGGAAACGTGAGAAATGGCGTAGTGGGATTTTTCTAAACTGTTACTCTTTGCAACTCTACTATATGGGATATGGTGGAAATCATAATTCTACTACACGTTTTCGCCGTTATGACGGCAATGAGGCGGCTATTACAAATGCAAAAGCCCGTCCTGCAATCTTAAAAGAATATACGGATGCGGACCATTTGCTGGAAGCTAACAAGTGGTATCATATCAAGATAACGAATGAAAATAATAGGGTTAGTTATTATATAAATGGAGTGCGACTGGTGGATTTCCGCGATGCCGACCCCCTGACAGAGGGCTGGTTCGGTTTTCGCACCACCTTATCCCGGACTCGTATCGCTAATTTTCATTATGAATGTTCTCCACAGGAAATCTCAGAAATTCCATTGCACTGGATTGGTGATACTCCTCAGCAAGATAGAACGGTAAGTTTGGGTGTTCCTTTCAGTGAAGGGGAATTATATCCGGAAAATACTTTGCAGTTGATTACTGATAGAGGTGAGACTCTTCCGATAGATACTTGGGTATTGGCTTACTGGCCCGATGGCTCTGTGAAATGGAATGGGATAGCCGGAGTTATTCCGGGAAATACTGATAAACTATTACTCAAAAAGGTCGGGAAAAGATCAAAAGGAAGAGCTAATGCAAAGATTGGCGATGATGGTAGCGGTAAATCATCAATCGCGATTGTTGAAACGCCACAGAATATTCGTATTGAGACAGGTCTTATTTCCGCCTGCATCCCTCGTCAGGGAGAATTTCTGATAGATAGTATATTTCATAAAGGAGTGAAAGTAGGAGAAAATGCACGCCTTGTCTGTAATACTCAAAGTGAACCGATCTTGGAGAATACCTCACAAATAGCTTTTACCAACTATACCGGAAGATTAAAATCGGCTACAGTAGAACGTACCGGTAATGTACGGGCGCTTGTCAAACTGGAGGGTATTCACAGAAGTGATGCCGGACGGGAGTGGCTTCCGTTTGTAGTCCGTCTTTACTTTTATGCCGGAAGCGAGCAAATCAAGATAGTACATAGCTTTGTGTACGACGGAGATCAAAATAAGGATTTTATTCGTGCTTTGGGTATTCGTTTGGAAGCCCCTATGCGGGAAGAACTTTATAACCGGCATATTGCTTTCTCCTGTGCTGATGGAGGTGTTTGGAGTGAACCGGTGCAACCGCTGGTGGGACGGCGCAAACTGACACTTGACACGGATGATGAGCTTTCTCTTCAACAGCAACAGATGGAAGGCAGACGTATTCCACCGTATGAGACTTTTGACAAGAAGAATCGTGACTTAATAGATAACTGGGCTTCATGGAACGACTATCGTCTGTCTCAGCTCTCTGCAGATGCATTCTCTATCCGCAAACGTGCCAATGAGAATAATCCCTGGATAGGAACTTTTTCGGGAACCCGTAGTGAAGGATATGCTTTTGTCGGTGATATTACGGGTGGTTTAGGACTTTGCCTGCATGATTTTTGGCAGTCTTATCCTTCTTCTATAGAAATATCGGGTGCTAAAACTTCGTCTGCAACAATCACTGCATGGTTATGGAGTCCTGAAGGAGAACCGATGGACTTACGTCACTACGATAATGTAGCTCATGATTTAAATGCCAGTTACGAAGATGTTCAGGACGGAATGAGTACTCCCTATGGTATCGCCCGTACTACTACGCTGACACTTATTCCACAAGGAGGTTATGTTGGAAAAAAGGCTTTTGCCGATACTGCTAAATCGCTTTCTGAGCTCGGGATATTGTTGCCTACGCCGGATTATCTTCATGCGCAGCAGGCTTTTGGTGTATGGAGTCTTCCGGATCGGAGTACTTCTTTCCGTTCCCGGGTAGAAGATCGCTTGGATGCATATATCAATTTTTATAGTAAGGCCATAGAGCAGAACAAGTGGTATGGATTCTGGAATTATGGAGATGTAATGCATGCTTATGACCCCGTCCGTCATACGTGGCGTTATGACATCGGCGGATTTGCCTGGGATAATACGGAACTTGCTTCTAATATGTGGTTGTGGTATAACTTTTTGCGTACAGGTCGTGAAGATATCTGGCGTATGGCAGAAGCAATGACCCGTCATACAGCCGAAGTGGATGCTTACCATATCGGACCGAATGCAGGGTTAGGTAGCCGGCATAACGTCAGCCATTGGGGTTGTGGTGCCAAAGAAGCTCGAATCAGTCAGGCTGCGTGGAACCGTTTCTATTACTATCTCACCACCGATGATCGTTGTGGTGATCTGATGACTGAAGTAAAGGATGCCGATCAAAAACTATATGAACTAGATCCCATGCGTCTGGCACAACCTCGTAGTGAATATCCTTGTACAGCACCTGCCCGACTGCGTATCGGTCCGGATTGGCTGGCCTATGCCGGCAACTGGATGACGGAGTGGGAACGTACTGGTAATACAGCTTATCGGGATAAGATCGTAACCGGGATGAAAAGTATAGCGACTCTGCCCAATCGTATTTTTACCGGACCTAAAGCGTTGGGCTTTGATCCGTCAACGGGAATTATTACTACTGAATGCGATTCTAAGCTGGAATCCTCAAACCATTTAATGACCATTATGGGTGGTTTTGAAGTGATGAATGAAATGATACGTATGATCGACCTTCCTGAATGGAAAGATGCGTGGCTGGACCATGCAGCACGTTATAAGCAGAAGGCGTGGGAATTGAATCATAGCCGTTTCCGGATTTCCCGTCTGATGGCATACGCTGCTTATCACAAGCGGGATGCAATGATGGCTAGAGAGGCATGGGATGACTTATTTACCCGATTGGAACATACACCGGCACCTCCTTTCCGAATTACTACGCTGTTTCCTCCCGAAGTTCCGGCCCCTTTGGATGAATGCGTCAGCATCAGTACAAATGACGCGGCGCTTTGGAGCCTTGATGCTATCTATATGCAAGAGGTTATTCCGATGGATGATTCTAGTGTTTTGTATATGGAGAACTAAATATTGGTAAGGAAAACTTAAGTTATCCTTATTGGGACTATAAGGTTGAGGCGTGACAAAAAGAAAGCGGTTAATGCACTGTCTGTGAAATGCATTAACCGCTTTATGAATCTCAGATGAGTCTGTCTCTTATTTCAAGTACTGCTTCAACGGACAATCAGTTAGTTTCAATCCGTCTGCGATACTTTTGGCATTCATGTGTGCTCCTTTTAAGGAAGTATGTGTATGGTCGTTATTATAATAGTCTGCCGCTTTCTTGATACCTTTCTTTTCGAGCTTGTCAGCACTTATTTTATTCAGGTCGATAAAATAAGCTCCGGTAGCTTCGGCTGCTTCACGTGTCCATTTACCAAAGGATGCCGTGTTACGTTCTATCTTTCCGTCTTTCCACTTGTTACGTGGAGTATGGCTTAAAACGATAGGTATGGCGCCTTTTTCCTGAACATCCATGATAAATTTACGGAGATACCAGCCGAAAGTGTAAACGACTTGATATTTTCCTGTTTTCTCCATTAAAAAGACCTTGCTCTCTCCTCCGGAACCGGGCAATTCGGCACGGGCTTTTCCGGTATTTATCGCTCCTGTATCATTGTGCCCGAATTGAATCAGAACAAAGTCTCCAGGTTGGAGTGCATTGTATACCTTATCCCAACGACCTTCATCCAGAAAAGTGCGGGCGCTACGACCTGCCATGGCACAATTCTCTACGGATATCTTATTCAGATTGAATTCATCTGCTATTACGCTGCCCCATCCCCACATGCCGTTTTTATCGTTATCTTTATTTTTAACGGTACTGTCGCCAATGGTAAATAATACCGGACGTCCTTCTTTGCGGCTCGATCCGGTATCCTTATCCTTCTCAACCGGTTTCAGATAGTCGGCTAATTCCAGACCTTCATAAGCACGTATTCCGTCAGCAGCAGACTCTGCATTTACTTTAGCTCCGAAAGCGCTGGTATGAATACGGTCGATATAGAACATATATTGCACTTTGTTCTTACCGAATTTTTCAAATTTGCGGGCACTGATATCGTTTAAATCAATAAAAGGAACATTCTGTTCTTCTGCTACCTGCTTTGCCCACAAACCGAATGTCTTATTGACACGAGTAATGATGGTACTGTCTTTATCTTCCCAGGCGTTACGGGGAGTCAGGGAGAATAAGATAGGATGTGCTCCTTTCGCCTTTACATCGTTGATAAAACGACGCATATATTCTCCGTAAGTATATACGGTCTCCTTTACTCCGGTTTCTTTGATAGTAACATTCAGGCTGTCCTTACCAATTCCCGGAATGGAGGCGCGGGCACGTCCGCTGTCATAAGGGCCATTATCGTTGTGTCCCAGTTCGATGATAACCCAGTCGCCGGGTTGTACACCTTTGATTACATCCGGCCAAAGGCGGTTGTAGAAGGTACGGCTGCTGGTTCCTCCCAAGGCATGATTTTCGACGGTGATCCGATTGGAATCGAAATAATCAGCTGCGTAATATCCCCAGCCCCATTGTCCGTTATTGCCATTCCCTAAGGTTCCGGTACGCATGGTAGAATTGCCGACCAGAAATAAAACCGGATGGTTGCCTTTACGGCTTGCTCCGGCAATGGGGCGTGCCGTACGTGCTTTGTTCAGGCTGTCCAATGTGTTGTCTGCCACCTGATTCACATCTTTCATAGGGGAAGCAACATTGTTTTGTGCCTGCATCTGCAGGCTGCATGTGATGGCTGTGAGCCAGCATAAACAGTGAAGTACTTTGTTTTTCATTTACTTGATAAATAATGCTCTTATTTTAATTTGTAAACCTCGGTACCTGCCAGTAGAAAACAACCTACACCATAATCTTCAAAGTCGGGAACACTTTTGTAAGTTACAGGTTGTCCGTCTTTCGGCTCTTTTCCTGTTCCTTGCACATAACCAAGGAAACCGTTCGGATGAACTGCTTCCTTTACCATTGCGTTCCATGCTTTCAGTACGATAGGCAGATATTCTTTACGGTCGAGTAATCCGTTGCGGATTCCCCAAGCCATTCCGTATACAAACAGTGCTGTGCCTGAAGTTTCTTTTCCTCCGAAATTGCTTTCGTCGTGGAGGCTTACATTCCAGAATCCATCTGTACGCTGGCATTGCTTTAAGGCTTTACTCATGGTCAGGAAATCATTGATATAATCTTGGCGATGTGTTTCATCGGCAGGGATTTCATCCAATACACGTACAAGGGCTGCATATACCCAACCATTGCCTCTGGACCAGTAGCAGTTTTTGCCGTTTGGTTCTTTATAAGGAGGATCGAAATCCTGATCACGCCACCATAATCCTTCTTTGGCATTGTACATACCGGCTTCTCCATGAGTATTACGGGTGTAAGTATACAGGTCCCACATCTTGTTATAGTACTTTTGGTCTCCGGTCATCTTTCCGAATTTGGCGTAAATCGGCATTGCCATTTGTATGGCGTCTATCCACCACCAGTCATTCACCTGCGGAGTGTTTACTACCATGTCGATACTGGCTTTTATATTCCGGATCATGTTCGGGTCGGAAGGACACATGTTGTATAAGTCAATATAAACTTGCCCGCAGCATTGATCATCCGCATTGCGGGTCGTGTTTCCGTTACGCATTCCCCATTTGTGGAAGTTAGCCCAGTCATAAGTATAGCTATAATAATCTTCGCGCGGATAAATACTGTATAAAGCCATCAGTCCCTCATAATAAACTCCGCGAGTCCAGATATTACTGGGACGAACTCTTCCAAAAAACGAGGGTAAGGTATAATCGGCATACTTTTTCATAAAGTAGTCGTTTACCTTTACGATGGTTGCTAAAGTCTCCTTTTGTGCAGGCAACTCTTGTGCAATGACTGAACTGCAAGGTATGCTACTCAGAAGGGTTGCTGTAATGAATGAGAGGAGTAATTTCTTCATGGTATAAAAACTGTTTATAAATAAAATTAGCTACTATGATTAATTTCACAGGCAAAGATAGAGGATTCTTTTTTCCTCTTCAATGGAATATTGTCCACAAGTATTTAAATTTGTCCATAATGCCTTCAGAAAGCAGTTGTAGTGATTAAAAAGGCAATTTATACATAGATTTGTACGATATTCTATTTTATTCATAAACCATATCGCTTACTTTTGCATGATGTAATTCTAAAAATGACAAGAACACTTTGATTAATGATAAGACTATGAAATGTACAAGTATCTTTTTTAGTTTGTTGGTAATAGCGACTTCTATAGCAGCCCAGCCAAACTATGATTTCACAAAACTGAAACGCGAGCATTTAGGACGCGGCGTAATTGCCATTCGTGAGAATCCCTCAACTGTCGCTGTCTCTTGGCGTTATTTATCTTCAGATCCAATGGATGAATCATTTGATATATATCGGGATGGTAAAAAGGTGAATAAACATCCGCTGAAAAACGCCACTTTCTTTCAGGACTCTTATCAGGGGACAGCCCCCGCACTTTATACAGTAAAAGCTATAAAAGGTAAAACAGAAAGCAATTATCAGTTGCCGGCTGATGCTCCGGTAGGGTATCTGAATATTCCGTTGGTACGTCCCGAAGGAGGGACTACTCTGTCGGGACAGGCATATACTTATGCTCCGAATGATGCCAGCATTGGGGATGTGGATGGAGATGGTGAGTATGAGATTATTCTGAAATGGGACCCTTCCAATGCACATGATAATTCCCATGATGGTTATACCGGTCCTGTGATTTTCGACTGTTACAAGTTGAATGGACAGCAACTGTGGCGTATTAATCTGGGACGTAATGTACGTGCAGGCGCACATTATACTCAATTCATGGTATTTGATCTGGATGGTGACGGTCGTGCGGAAGTAGTGATGAAAACAGGTGATGGAGCTGTGGATGGCACAGGAAAAGTGGTCGGAGATGCAAATGCGGATTATCGGAACGAGCGGGGACGTATTCTGACCGGACCGGAATATCTGACCATTTTTAATGGACTGACCGGAGAAGCGATGCAGACAATTGATTATGTGCCCGAACGTGGCAATCTGATGGATTGGGGAGACGGGCGTGCCAATCGTAGTGATCGTTTTCTGGCTTGCATTGCCTATCTGGACGGAGTACATCCGAGTGTGGTGATGTGTCGCGGTTATTATACGCGTACGGTATTGGCCGCTTATGACTGGGATGGTAAAAATCTGAAGAACCGTTGGGTATTTGACAGTAATAATCCCGGGTGCGGAGATTACGCCGGACAAGGTAATCACAATCTTCGGGTAGCTGATGTAGATGGTGATGGCTGTGATGAAATTGTATATGGACAATGTACGATAAACAATGACGGGACAGGACTTTATTCTACTCGTATGGGACATGGTGATGCTATGCATCTGACTCACTTTGATCCGTCCCGTCCGGGATTGCAGGTCTGGAGTTGCCATGAGAACAGAAGGGATGGCTCTACTTTTCGGGATGCAGCTACAGGAGAAGTCATATTCCAGATAAAAAGTAATACGGATGTAGGTCGTTGTATGGCTGCCGATATTGATCCGACTCATCCCGGAGTTGAAATGTGGTCTTTGGATTCTAAAGGCATCAGAAATGTAAAAGGAGAAGTGGTTGCTTCCAGAGTCAGAGGATTATCAACTAATATGGCTGTCTGGTGGGATGGTGATTTGTTGCGTGAATTGTTGGATAGAAATGTAGTCAGCAAATATAATTGGGAAAAAGGGATTTGTGAACGTATCGCTGTTTTTGAAGGCGCACTTTCTAACAATGGTACGAAGTCAACCCCATGTCTGCAAGGAGATATTGTAGGAGACTGGCGTGAAGAAGTCTTATTGCGTACAGCCGATAATACAGCTCTGAGACTGTATGTTTCTACTATTCCCACTGATTACCGGTTTCATACTTTTCTGGAAGATCCTGTTTACCGTATCAGTATTGCGACTCAGAATGTTGCTTATAATCAGCCTACCCAGCCTGGATTCTACTTTGGTCCGGAACTGCGGGGAACTGTATTCAGAGGATGTAAAATACCTAAAAAGTAAATGATGAATTATCGTATTATTACCGTTGCCGCATTATTGGTAGCACTGCCTGCCGTTGCACAGAAAAAGAAAACAGTTGTCAATGATTCAAATACACCCTTGCATTTATTGCAACCTGCTTATCAGGGTACTTATGGAGATTTGTCGCCCGAGCAAGTTAAGAAGGACATAGATCGTGTATTTAATTATATAGATAAAGAAACACCCGCCCGTGTGGTTGATAAGAATACCGGTAAAGTGATTACGGATTATACAACAATGGGGGATGAGGCACAGCTGGAGCGGGGAGCTTTCCGTCTGGCAAGTTACGAATGGGGTGTCACTTACTCCGCTTTGATAGCAGCTGCCGAAACGACGGGAGATCAGCGTTATGCTGATTATGTTCAAAACCGTTTTCGCTTTTTGGCGGAAGTTGCTCCACATTTCAAACGTGTCTATACAGAAAAAGGGAAGACAGATTCACAGCTGCTGCAAATTCTGACTCCTCATGCATTAGATGATGCGGGAGCCGTATGTGCTGCCATGATCAAACTACGGTTGAAAGACCAGACACTTCCTGTTGACGGATTAATTCAGAATTACTTTGATTTTATTATCAAAAAATCGGCATAAGGCGCAAAGAAAAGCAAAGTTCTACATAAATAAATGCAGGTCAGCATCTTGTATGCAGAGCGGGTGGAAACGGACTTCGGCATAAAATGCCTGAAAACACCCCTTTCGGACAAAGTTCGGCTACTAAACAGCTACCGGTTCCGAAACAGGGTATATACGACATAACAAGTTCTGTTTCATCGCTTTGCCTTGTTTTGCATAGCTCTTGGTAAGAAATAAGTAACTACCTTTAGAAACGAAAATTTTAGAGTTATGGAAACAAAGAGAAGTACGTTTGCGACCTCGTTCTACATCAAGAGATCCGCAGTGAGAAACCGGGACGGGAAAGCCCCCATCATGGTGAAAATCTCCGTTGACGGCGATGACAAGGCGGTGGGAACCAAGCTGTTCGTCACTCCCGACCTCTGGGAGAACGGCAAGGCGAAAGGCAAGTCCGCCGAGGCAAACGAGATAAACGGGCAACTGAAGGAGGTTTCCGCCCGGCTCACCAACCACTACCACCGCATCCTCCGGGAAGAGGATTTCGTCACAGCCGAGAAGCTGCGCAACGCCTTCCTCGGTGTCGGCGTGATGGAGAACTGCATACTGAAGGACTTCGGGAACATGAACCGGGAGTTTGAGGCGATGGTGGAGAAAGGGCAGCGAGCCAAGTCCACCTACAACAAGTATCTGGCTGTTTACAACCATTTCAAGACCTTCCTTTGGGAGAAGAAAAAACGCACCGACATGGCTTACAAGGAGCTGACCAAGGAGATCATCACCGATTTCGACAAGTACCTGCGGGTGGAGAAGGGATTGAGTGCCAACACCCTCTGGATATACACCATGCCCCTGCTCAGCCTGACCGACAAGGCGTGGCGGCGGGGTATCGTCCGCACCGACCCCTTCGGCGAGTACAGCCTTGAGATGCAGGAGACCGACCGGGGCTATCTCACGGAGGAGGAGCTGCGCACCTTGGCTAACGCCGTGTTCGTCAAGAAACAGACCAACCTCGTGCGGGACATGTTCCTCTTCGGGTGTTTCACCGGGCTTAGCTACATTGACATAAAGACGCTCACCCATGACAAGATACAGCGCATGGACTTCGACGGCGAGGAATGGATCATCACCCGGCGCACCAAGACCCGTGTGTCGAGCAACGTCCCCCTCATGGAGATTGCCAAGGAGCTGATAGAACGTTACAAAGGGCTTGCCGGAGGCGACCTTGTCTTTCCCATGCCCAGCAACAGCGTGTGCAACAGGCACCTCAAACAGATAGCCAAAGCCTGCGGCATCCACAAGGAGATCGGCTTCCACCTAAGCCGCCACACCTTCGCCACGACCGTCTATCTCTGCAACGGCGGCACCATCGAGGCGCTCTCCAAGATACTCGGGCACAAGCACATTTCCACGACCCAGATCTACGCCGAGGTGACCAACAGGATGGTAAGTTCCGATTTCCGGGCGATCTCCGGCAACCTCGCCGCCATGCAGCGGAGCGTGCTGGAGAAGAAGGACAGGAAACAGGACGGGAAGCGGATGCGCCGCTCCCTCCGGGAAACGGCTTGACGTCTTCCCCCGGTGCAGAATGCGGCAAAGGCAGGAACTTCCGATGCGGTGTCCCTGCCTTTGCTGCATTTCCCGATGCACCCCCCCGTGCGTTTATGTTGGACTTTTCCCCCGTTTGCGCTTTGGGCGCATGTCCACGTAGTTCTCCTCCAGCATACGCAGCAGATCCGACTGGCGGTAGAGCGTCTTGCCCGGCAGCGATATGTACGGGATCAGCCGTTGCGTGCGGTAGTCCTGCAACGTTCTCGGCGTGATGTGCAGCAGCCTGCACACGTCCTCGCCCGTGAGATAGACCTCGCCGTTCATCGCCGGACGGAAGTGCGCCGTTACCGTGTCGAGGTACCTCATGCCTTCCTCCAACGCCTCGAAGTACGCCCGTACCTCTTCCGTGTCCCTTGTGATCACTTCCATCTCACTCGTCCTCCGTCATTGCCCGGCTCATGGCTTCCACGAACGTCTCCACGTCCTCCGTCCGGTAGTAAATCTTGTGGTTGATCTGGCTGTACGGCAGCAGCCCCCGGTCACGGTAGGTCTGCAATGTCCGCTTGCTGATACCCAGTTTCTCGCACACGTCCGCCCCGTCCATCCAGTTCATCTTTTCGGGCGGGCGGTAGCGGGCGCAAAGCTCCCTCACGTGCTGCGAGAAGCAGCCGAACCGTTCCTTCATCTCCTCGAAGGTCTTTCTCTCGATGCTTACTATTTCCATTGTCCCGATACGTTTTTATTGTTATACTTCCCTGCAAATATACCGGTCTGTATATGTCCGTGTATCAAAACCGTACCGCTTGTCCTCGTTTTGCTTCACGCTTGTAGCCTTGTCACGTTCCGGGCGGTGAAAAGCAGGGAGAAGCTCTACATATCCGCACGCCCTTCCGCATATTTTCCGCCCTTTCCGCTTGCCGTGTGCCGGACATTTCGCATATTTGTAACCGACCAAACATCATCACTATGGACGAGGCTGTCTTTATCGCTCAATACACCTTCCTTGCCACTCCTGCGGTCATCGAGGAGGAGAGCCGCATCTTGGGCAAGATCGCACGCCGCCTGCGCTGCGAGTACGTCATCCGTTTCGAGGACGACGGCAAGTTCTATTTCCTGCTGGAGACCCGTTCCGGCTACGAGGAGCATTTCGCCCGGTGCGGCTGGTACATCGTCAGCCAGACCGACTTCAACAGCCGCCTGACCATCGGCATGGGCTTGTACGAGAGCGGGAACTTGGCGGGCTTCATGTACAGGCTCGATTCCGGCAGCGAGGACGAGGCACGTTTCTGGAACAATATCCTTGTATTCACTTTCTTCAACGGTTTCCGCAAGGCGTTCCTTCCGCTCGACAACCGCTTTCAGGGATTCTTCCGATTGGACGGCAGCTTGTGTTTATACCTTTATGACTATTGCCCCGTCCGGCGGAACGACAAGATCACCTTCGAGGGGAAGAAGGTGTCGAACGCCGTCTGGCGTTTCAAGAGCGGCGAGCAGACCGACCTTTTCGTCAAGCTCTTCTCCATCGCCGCCAGCCGCATCCGGGCGATTCAGGAGAACAGGCACCGTGCCGTGCTGGTTCCCGTCCCGGCATCCACACGGGAGAAGCACCGCACCCGGTACGAGGCGTTCTGCCGCAAGCTATCGGCGGATATGGGGGTTGCCGACGGGTACGGGGCGATAACTGTCGCTTATGACAGGGCTCAATACAAGGGCACGCACGGGAACGGAGACCGCACCGCCAATCTGGAGTTCCACCCCGAATATTTCAAGGACAAATGTGTTTTATTGGTAGATGACGTGCTTACAACCGGCTCTACATTCCTTCAGCTAAGGCGCAAGCTGATAGCACACGGTGCAAGGTTCGTGATAGGCATGTTCCTTGCCAAGACAATCGCTTTCGAGGACGAGCGGAAGGACCTATCCATAAATAACTATACAATTCCAACAACATAGAAGTAGTGTCAGTACAAAATGTACCAGCAGTATTTTTCCGCTATACTTGAAACGATAGCAGGCAGATGCGACAAAGCCGATGATATTCCAACCAATCGCCGCCCAGCCTGTAAAGGTATAGTTTTCGGAAGATTCATAGCTCCAACTTAATCCTTCACAACCTATCTGGTAAAGTTCCGGATGCTTTGAGAATTGTATAGAATCAGCGACAACCACCCACAGCAACAGCAGACAGCATAGCCCCCACAATATCCTTGATATTGATTGTTGTTTCATTTATGTCGTTTCTGTTTTATAGTTATAGCCATATCTTTTATATTCTTGCTTTATTCCTAATATTCAGAGAATAATTAACCTTTCAAAGACGATTTATTCGTTTGTTTTTCTATTATTTTATTTCTAAACAACATGTATGATACCAATAAACAAAGTAAAAATGGAATTGTAATATTATACAAACACATTGTTCCTGAAAATAAGAGCATTAAGATTGGAATAATAAAAAATGATAGAAAACTGCATAAGCTGTTACGTCTTATTTTTGCAAAACAATTCAAAAACAAAGTGGTTGATCCAACAGACAATATCAAAACTCCAAGAATTGACCATGTCAATAGCATGCCTTTATAAGTAGTATCAAGATTATCGTTTGGTACAGGTTTCGTGCTTTGAACTGTCAGCCAAGTAATTCCCAAAGTACACAATAGGCTGGCACATAATATTCCAAACCATATTTTTAGTAAAAGATTGAATATAAAATATTTCTGTTTCATGTTCTTATTACAGCTAATGGTTTACAGCATCCCGCATATTCCATTTCATTCAATCACAAATATAAAAAACAAGAGCAAAACTTCGGAATATTCGGTTTCCCTTTTTTCCAAAGTATGCTTTAAAGCAGTTTTATAAATGGTTATTGAGGCGTTCCCCTCCGGGGCAGGCTTTCCGTTATAAGTCCTCGCAGGGGTATGGGATTTTTCCCCGGTTTGCGCTCAATCCTTAGCGCAGGGCTGTTTCGTCCTGACGTCCGCTGTCAACCGCTCCGTGTCGGCATTTCAAGTTATCGTGAATGGTCCAAGTCAATGCAATTTCAATTTCTGTAATTGCTTTTCCATTGTTGCACTTAATATATCCCTATTCATTAATCCTCTTACCTCTTTTTCCCAACCTTTAGCACCTCCATAATGAATTGTAACTCTTTCAGACCAATCCGATATGATTTTCTTCCCCTTTTCAATTTCACGTTCTGCCTGCTCTTCATTTCCACAATAATAATTTAATAAAACAATATCGGTTAATGTGGTCTTGTCGTAATAAGTATTTTTGATACCCTTCATATATGCAATTAAATCACTAATCATTAACTGATTTCTTGTTAAAACGGGAACTTGATCATATAATTCATTTACAATTGTTTTTAAATTGTTCTCGTGCTCTTGCATAGAAAAACTATTTATCGCTCCCTTTTTGTTTAGTAAATAAGTGGCAGAAATCAGAGGAATGGTTGGGACATCTAAATCAACCATTAAGTTATATAAATGAAAACAAACCCGATAGCGTTGACTTGATAAACTTTCAAATTGTAAACCGGACAGAAAACAGTCATTTCGTTTTATTATGTGCATTGTTTTATACTTGGAAAAATCAGGAAAGAAATTGAGCCAATCGGTTGTTATTTTATTTTTATTCAATCTTTCAATCATATTTTTCAATTTAATTTTGGATATGTTGAGATCTGATTTGTCACACCCACTTGTTTATTATCAGGTTATCGTGAATGGTCTAACTTGATGTACCAGCCTGCCTTGACGGGCTTGTACAGCGTGGTGTCGTTGTACGTCCTGCGGTAGATCTCGTTCAGGTTGCCGTGTTCGGTGATGCGGATGTTCCGGCGGCTTCCCAATCCGGGATCGTAAACGAAACACTTGGATGTTCCCGCATCCACGATGCCGTGGGAGTAATACACCATCGTAAGGCGCAGCCTCACCGAATCCGTTTCCCCCCGCTTCCTGCGGTCGAAATGGATCAGGTCGCAGCCGGTTACGCCCAGCAGGGAATCAAGTTGCGTCTGGGCGGACGGCGACAGTCCGTGCAGGTACAATGAATCCTCTCCATGCAATTCGAAAGGCTTGTAAGGCGTGCCGTGGATTTCCTCGAATATTCGCAGGCTGACCGAATCGGCGGTGTCGGGTCTGGATGGCGGATAGTGGTAACTGCCCTCCGTGCCCTCGGAGATAAGCCCGTGCACCTTGCGGAACGCCGTCTCGTACGTGGCGAAGTGGCGTATCATTTCCTCGTCCGACGGAGGCATGGGCGGCTCTCCGCAACTTGCGGCAAACAGGCTTGCTAAAAGCAGGATGATGGCGGGTGTTCTCATATTCTTATGTAGATAATGGGTTGCAGCTAATTACCATTTAGGTAATTAAGCTGTATGTTACCAACATTCTATTCAATCTTTAGAATTAATAGGTTGGAGATGTCATTAGCACCACCTCTACCTGCATCTACATCCACAAAGACATTTCCACATTTACAAGTAGAATATGTTTCAGGATATGATTGCATGATAGACCTACAATTTAAACATAGATAAAATATATCGTTGCCAGCAGGAATACCATCGTACTGGTCAAGATTTACAATTACTATATTTTTCTTTTTCTTCATTTTTTTTATCTGTTGTAATGTTTGGTGGCTAACCGACCTTTTCGGGGGGGGGCAAGCCGCTTATTACCTGCTTTTTCGAGTTATTACAATATCATCAAAACTTAATAGTAAAGGCTGACCGTTCGGTTTATACTCCTTCCAATCTTCAATGTTTGGGTTTTCATAATCCATCATTATATGATAAAAGGAGTATAGACCGGAATTTTCTTGAGGTAAGTCCGGCAGACTATGTATGTCATAGCATCCAACACCTTCAAATCCTTTTTCTTCAATCAGTTTCAGCCATCCTAAAGCCTTATCTATTTGTTGAAGATAGGGAAGTTTTTGTTGATTGCCATGCTTCAAGGCATCAACAGTTTTTATTCGTTCTTTTTGCAATAACTCAATTATATCTTTCATTTTATTTCTTAGCAGGTAATATGTAATTATCCACGTTTTCCGTTATTATCTTCGCTCAATTACAAATATATATCATA
>NZ_KV804338.1:0-43371 GCF_001811315.1 Bacteroides sp. HMSC067B03
GTCATTTATCCCCTTCAAGATTCGCAAGAATAAGGGAACTCATTGATGCATCCTATCAGAATTGAAAAAGAGGCTGACAATAAAACGCCTGTTTTTCTACTGTCAGCCTTATTATCAGGCTTATTGTCATGACACAAATAACTGTATTGCAGCATTTTAATCACTAAAACCTGACAGATGACAATAGAATCTGCTTAATTTTCAAATGTATATATCCCCATAATAGATGTTTTAACTTCTAATTTGTAACTTTTTCTATGATGACTAATCTTAAGAATCTCCAATATCAAAATTGGGCTGCCAAAGAATCCCTTCTTCGGCAGCCCTTCTTCATTGAGAATCAAAAAAACAGAGAGAGTAAGATATACTTTATTCCTGCCCTCCCCCTAGAGCACGGTATAGGTTAATTAGACTTTGTATTTCGGTAAAATGATTGGCTGTCTGTGACAGTTGTGCACTGAGCAATGACTGTCGGGCAGTAAGTACTTCCAGATAAGTCGTATTGCTATGTTCCATCAACAGGGAAGTGCTTCGCACCGCTGTTTTCAGAGAAGCGACCTGTTTGTCCAGCAAGATTCTTTTCCCTTGGCTGGTCTGATAGGCTGTCAGCGCATCATTCACTTCACTGCCGGCATTGAGCAGCGTTTGCTGGAAGCCGAGGGCAGCTTCTTCCTGCTGTGCACGGGCAATGCGGTACTGGGCCACCACTTGTCCTCTGTTGAAGAGCGGCTGTGTGAGCGAACCCACTGCTGATGCTACAAACTTGCCCGGATTGAGAATCATAGACCCTACAGAATTCGTCCATCCGGCACTCCCGCTCAGGGTGATGGAAGGATAGAAAGCCGAACGTGCCGCATTGGTACCATAGAACGCTGCTTCCAGTGTCCGTTCAGCTGTGCGGACATCGGGGCGGGAAGAAAGCATCCGGACCGGAATCCCTATGGCAAAATCTGTGGGAAACTGTTGCTCCGCCAGCGTTCCGCGTTCGTAGTTGCGGGGTGTCTCTGCCAGCAATAAAGCGAGACTGTTTTCTACCTGATTGATCTGCTGCTGTAAGTCGAGGACGGAACTCTGAACCTGATAATAGGTCGCTTCCATCTGCGATACAGCCGATTCATGTATCCGCACGGTGGCTGTCTGCGGAATGGTGATACAGTCTTTATAAATGTTGGGCACTACTACCGTACCCGATGCTCCGCTGTGGAGTAACCGCGATTCGTTGGGAAATACCACGCGGGCCACTACGGTACCCGTCTGTCGGTCGATGACTCCACTGATGGACTCGATGATTCCTTTCTTATTATAAACCGAATTGTCGTTCAGAAGCAGTTCCACTTCCGGCATGTTCTTTAGCGCTTCGTCCATGTCGCCGTACTGACGGGTCAGGGCAAGCAGCTGGTTCTCGGTCATGGAGAAATAGACGTACATGTCCGAATTGTCGCTGACCGTAGTGAGCGGATAAGGCAGGTTGGCACTGACCAATGCACCTGCACGGTAAGGCAATGCACCTACGACTCCGTCACTGGGACTTTTCACTTCGGTATAAGAGAGGTTGTTGCGTGCGTTTATTTCCTGAGCTTCCGCTTGTGCCAGTTGCGCCTTGGCAGTGAGATAAGAATTTTCGGCTGTCTTCAGGCTGAATTCCGAAACCACTTTTTGCGCATACAGTTCCTTGTTGCTTTGGTACGTCAGTTCGGCTGTGCTCATTGCAGCGCGTGCCGCTTCCACATTGGCGGTGGCGGTTTTGAGTGCAGCCCTGTAAGGCACCTGGTCGATGATGAAAAGTGGCTGTCCCCGGCGTACTTTCTGCCCTTCGGTCACACAGAGTTTCTCGATTGTTCCCGATACCTGCGGGTAGATGTCAATATCCTGCCGTCCGCGTATGCTCGCCGAATAGGAGGAAGAAAGTTCTTTGTCCGCTGTCTCTATCCGCATTACTGCATAAGAAGATTTCACTCCTGCATCCGGTGCCTGCTTGCAAGATGCCATCCACACTGTACAACCGACAATCCCTATCAGCCGTATCCATTTTTTGTTCACTGTAATCATACTTACTCTTTTTGTCTTTTATTAAAATCGGAACAAAAGTAGGAGAAAAGAACAAGGCAATGATGCTCGATTTTCCTCTATAAATGTCCCGTTTTCGTGGTTTATGCTTATTTTAGCTAACTATTTGCAGATAAAAGACATATCAAACAATTATGAAGGGATTTGGGAGATTCTGTTTTCCCTATTATTTACCAACTTTGCAGAAAGTAAAAAAGGAGAGTATATGGAAAAAGAGAACATTGTGACCGTGGATATTGAAGACTTTAAGAACAGCCAGCATGTCCTTGATTATATAGATGATGACTTTGCGATCATCAACAGTCTGGATGGAATCCCTCATAGTAATGAGACAATCAGGCTGAACTGTTTTCTCATTGCTATCTGTGTGGAAGGGTGCCTTCAGCTGGACATCAACTACCGGACTTATAAGTTGCAGGCGGGTGACTTGCTGCTCGGTCTTCCCAGTACTATTATCAGTCATACGATGCTGAGCCCTAAATATAAGGTAAGGCTTGCGGGCTTCTCTACCCGTTTTCTGCGACGTATTATTAAGATGGAAAAGAAAACGTGGAATACTGCCATTCATATCCACAACAATCCGGTGAAGTCTGTAGGCAAAGGCGAGGAGGATGATTCCGTTTTCGTATCCTACCGCGATTTAATTGTGGCGAAGATAAACGATGAACATCACCACTATCACAGGGAGGTGATGCAATATCTCTTTTCCGCTCTCTTTTGCGAGATGATGGGGCAGCTTCATAAGGAATTCGAGTGTTCCGAGAAAGCGGAGCATTCGAAAGAAGGGATCAAGCAGGTAAATTATATCATGCGGAAATTCATGGAACTGTTATCGGAAGACAAGGGCATGCACCGTTCAGTGAGCTATTATGCCGACGTACTATGCTATACTCCGAAGCATTTTTCGAAAGTCATCAAGCAGGCGTGCGGCAGAACTCCGCTGGATCTGATTAATGAAACGACCATCGAGCATATCAAGTACCGGCTAAAGCGTTCGGAGAAGTCTATCAAGGAAATAGCGGAAGAATTCAATTTCCCCAACCAGTCCTTTTTCGGTAAATACGTAAAGACGCATTTGGGAACCTCTCCGGCTCATTACCGGAATGCGAAAGAGGAATGAGGCAGCTCAATTGTACGGATGAAGTCCGATTGTATGGATATAGCCAAGACCGGGAAATGAGTCTGTTATTGGGAAATGATCTCCTGAAAAGCTTTCAGGTAGCGTTTGCTGACCGTTTCCATATTAATCTTTTCCCGGATGATCCGTTCCGATTCTTTTCCCATTTCTCTGCAACGTTCGGGAGATTCGAACATCTCTCTGATTCTTTCTGCCAGGCTGTCGGCATCTCCGTCCTTAAAGAAGTATCCGTTTCTGCCTTCCATGACCAGGTCGCGTTCCGTGCTGTCGCATACGGCACAAAGAACAGGCATCCCGTACGTCATGGCGTCATTGATCGAAAGTCCTCCCATACCCGCCAGCACATAGATACTCGATTCGTTCATATAAGCTCCCAGCATCTTCGGATCGTAGACGGCTCCGATAAAGCGGATACGGTCTGCCAATTGCAAGTCGCTTGCCTGTTGCTTGAGGCGGTCCAGTTCCGGTCCGTCGCCTACGATCACCAGTTCCGCTTCCGGATAGTCGGCGGCTACTTTCCGGAAAGCCTCTATCAGTAAATCCACCCGTTTCCATTTTACCAGCCGTCCGATGTGCAGCAGGCGGCGGTCGCACGGCGGAAGGATGGAGGGAGAAGCCAGTACGGATTCTTTTTCTTTGAGAAGCGCATCCGTATCGGTCGAATTGTAGGTGACGTGTATCTGTTCTTTCTTTACTCCGTAAGAAGGAAGGATATCGTAGGCGGCTGTCGAGTAGTTCAGCGTTCCGGCAGCCTTGGCATAGCAGTACTTACGTATCTGGGCCGTTACCCATTGTCTCAGATAAAATCCGGTACCCTTGCTGAGCAGACGCATACCTTCGTCGTGCATCGGGTTGGCCTTGAAATATTCCCTGATCTTTCCGTAAGGCGGAGTCTGGAAGGGGATTTCGCGAATCACCAGTCTGGCGTTGCAAGACTTGATCGCTTTTCTCAGTGCAGGCTGGAAGAAAACTTGCAGGAAGTAGGGCCATCCTACCACTACTATATCCGGTTTTTCTTCCGCAATGATTTCGGGGAGTGCGGGAAAAGCGCTTTTTCCGTAGAACAACTTCTTTTCCGGCGTTGTCAGATGCTTGTAGGCGCCTCCTTCTACCATTTTCACCCCTTTGCCAATCGTTGTGTTTCCTTTTTGGGGGCTGACGACGGTTATTTCGATTCCTTTTGCCTGTAGTCTGTTGAGCATGGCATTCAGGTAGTGGGGGATTCCTCCGAATGTAAAAAGTACTTTCATTGTATATGCTTGCTGATTTGATTAAAACATGTGATTAGTTTCTCCACAGTGTGTTCGTGGGCGTATCGGTCGAAAGCGTGGAGGGGTGTCTTTGCTTCGCTACACAGCGAACGGATAGCTGCGCTGCATTCTCCGGCATTGTCTTCTCCGGTGGTCTGGCCTGTGCCGTACTGTTCCACTCTTTGTCCCATGCAGAAGCCACGGCTGACGATGACCGGTTTGCGGAAGGCGGCTGCTTTGGTCAGCAGGTTACTGCTGCCGGTGAACTGTTTGTATGCGGCAAAGATAAGATCGCTTTCCGCTATCAGGGCATTGAAGCAGCTTTCATCGGGAATCTTCTCTAAAGAAAACAGACAATTACTTCTTGACTTTTCAAAAGTCCGCAGATCGTTTTCCTGTTGTGCGGTGAGAGAAGATTTTCCGGCAATCAGGAAGAAGTAGTCTTCTTCGGGCAGTAAAGGGATGCTTTCCAGCAACAGTTTTATTCCTTTGCGGAAATTGATTGAACCGAGCAATGATACGACTTTCCTTCCTTGAGTCTTCTCTTTCAGTTCCTGTAGCAACGGGTAAGTGGTGGCGGGAGCCGAAAGATCGGCAAAGTCAGGAAACAGCAGAATGTTGCCCTGAAATGCTTTCAGGTCTTTTGCCGAGTATTCGTTCAGTATACCTGTCCCCACGCAATTCTTGCTGCGCAGGAAAGGCCGTGTATCGGGCATCCCCGGCTGGTAGGGCGGCAGGGCTGACTGAACAAGCAGCCCGCTCCACTGATAAGGCAACAGAAGATTGAACAGCCATAATGGAGCCAGGGTAGGCAACATATCGTCGAGGCAGGCGAAGAATACCAGATCGGGATGCTGCCGTTTAAGGCTCCGGCGCAGCCTGTATAAGTTTTGCAAACGAATCATTGCATTACGCAATACAACCAGCTTCTTCTGCAACGGTTTCCCGGCAGGAAGCGGCAGCAGCGGATGCGCCGAAATGGGCTGAAAGGCGACCGTATCCTGTATATGTTTCCCGTCGGGAGCGATGAGCGACGTTTCGTAACCCATGCCGGCCCAAGTGTGGGCAAACTGTTTATAGTACGTCTCCCGATGGCCTGATACTGAACAATCAATGACGGTAACTTTCATGATTTCAATGCTTCTGAATAAACTTGCAGTAACTTCTGTCCCGCCAACTGAAAATCGAAACGGTTGACAATGGACTGACGGATTTTCTTTTTGTCGAACTGCTCATAGGTATCGTACAATGCTTTCATTTTCCCGGCGAGGGCCTCCACATCTCCCGGCTGAATGAGAAAGCCGCTTTTGGGAGTGATGATATCTTCCGGTCCTCCGCATTCGGTGCCGATAGCTGGCAGACCTGTTGCCATCGCTTCGATAAAGACAATGCCGAACGTCTCTGCATAGGAGGCCAGTACAAAAGCGTCGCAAGTGCTCAGCAGTTCGGACAGCTCTTCCCGTGACAGGCGACCGGTCAGCTTTACCTGCCTTTGAAGCTGAAGAGACTGAATCTGCTCCGTGAGTGACTGCATTTCTTCTCCGTCTCCGGCAATGAGCAAAGAGACATGCGGCATTTCTTTGAATGTCCGGTGAAAGGCAACCAGCAAATCCCGGAATCCTTTCCGTTTATTCAGGTTTCCGGTACTGATGAAGGTGAAATGCTTCTCTTTCTCCGTCTGATGGAGGCTGAACTTGAAGGTGCTCGTATCTACAAAGTTGGGTATAACCGTCACTTTATCCAGGTCGTTGATATAAGGGTAGAGGCTTCGTTTCAGTTTTGTGCCGACGCAGATAATCTTTCGTGCTTCGCTGTATGACTTCTTTAAGATCACTGCCTGCGACGGAGTTGTCTGATTACCATTAATGGAAGATGCGTGCTCCGTGATGACGTAGGGAATCTTGTACCATTTGTAAATCAGCCGGGCGGTATACCCCGCCCACGTGGCAAAATGTGCGTGAATCAGGTCGGGACGCCCCTGTGTGCGGATGTATTTCCGTACTAGCAGGACGGTCAGTAATGACCAGATGATTCCTCCTGTACGGGTACTTAGCTTCGGGTTCCAGGCATGCATGCGCATGGTGACGAAACTGCCGTTATCTTCCGCCGAAATCTGAAAATGGCTTTCTTTGCGGAACCGTTTCCATGTGAAGTTTTTCAGGGGTCTTTGCTCTGTAAAGGCAAGCCCTGTCTTGCAGCCCGATTTAACCAGTTGCATAGCCTGCTCGAAGAACATATATCCCCGGTGTGGAGAGGAGTCCTTCTCAGGATAGTACATAGGAAGTATCAGTATATGCATTTGTCTTTTATTTTTAGAAGAAGAATGGTGTAGAAGTCACGGATACGTTTCCCCAGAGTAACGGTGGGCACGCCGGTGTAAGCGGAAGCTTTCTTGCGGAATGCCTCTTCATCGTCGAAAGAGGGGTGGTTCACAAAGTGTTTGTACAGCAGATACAATCCCCTTTTCTTCTCATAGGGAAGGTGCCACACTGCCAGTTGCTCGTCTCCTTTTTCTACCGTATTGTATTTGGGATAGGTCCAGAGACGTTTGACGTATTGATTGGCGATATTATTGTGGATGTGGAGCTTTGTCGCCACTACGCTCAGGAAGTGGGCTTCCTCGTTCAGCTTGGGTCGGTTGGCGGCAAAGCGTTCGAGGTTGTAATTCCACAGGGCGGGATATGCTTCATTGATTTGTGCCACTACATCTCCCCGCAGCGAGATAAATTCTCCCCCGTAGTAATGGACAAGTTCCTCTTTTATTTCTGGATTCTTCGCTTCTCCGTAACAGTCGTTATAGATGTCCGTCATTTCCTTTAGCGTGATTCCGTTTACGCTGAGGTCCGGTCGGTCGGATGCGTCGTACAGGGCGGAGCCATGTTTCCGGGTATCGCTGAAAAGCTGATCCAGCGGACGCATGCAGAGACAGTCCGCGTCGCAGACGAGCAATGTATCGTCTGCCTGCATCCTTTTCTCCATATAGCGCAGGATGTCATACAGGTAGAACTGGTTTCTCCATGCTCCGTACCATCCCTCGGGCGGGATGCAGAGGTAGGGCAAACAGACGGTTTCAATCTGTAACTCCTTGAATAGCCGCTCCAGATAATCGGGAAACTGATCCAGATTGCTGAAGAAAAGCAGCTTGTCATTCGGATGATAATGCCTGAAGGTGGTGAAAAACGGTACTTGTATCTGCATATATATGGAATGGACGAGGGCGGAATCTCCCCGTTTGCCTGCCTGCGGATAGAAACTGGCATCTTCTTTGGATTCTTTGTAGAACCAAGTCGCTATGTAATTGGTAGGTGTCGTCATGATATCTTTTTCTTTTTAATGAACTGAATACATTCATTGAAAATGACTGATTGCATTTTCCACAAAACAAGTGCGTATAGAGAAGCCACGAAAACAACTTTGATGGCAAGTGACAGATACAGGCTGGTGATGCCCAGCGTAATGTAATGGGCGGCGATGGTCAGCGAAGCTGCCAGCAGAAAGTACGGAGCGATATCTTTCAGTATGCTCCACAGGGTCAGCGGAATTTCCCTTCGGGCAAAGAGGTACCAGACGAACATCCACAGGATATTGATAGCGACAAACAGATAAATCATGGTAGTGATGCCATAAGGATAGCTGATGCAGGCAGTGATCAGTTGCAGTACGCTTAGTGCGATACTGTTGAACATGAAGACGGAAGAACGTCCGCGGCTGACCAGTAATAAAGAGAACAGATTGTTGACCGGGATAAAAGCTCCCCATATACAGAGCAGCTGCATGATCCGGGCGGAAGCGAGCCATTTGTCCGTGATGGTAATCAGAATAAATTCTTTGGCAATAAGGCTGAGCCCGAACATGGCGGGGAAAGAGATAAAGGCTGTGAATCGCAGCATCTTATGGAATACAGCCGCCTGACGCTGCGGATCATTGGCTACACTTGCCAGTACAGGCTGGGTGACTCCGTTGATCATTCCGGTGATGAGGGCGTGCCCCTTATTGTTCCAGTTGTTGGCCTGGCTAAAGTCTCCGACCTCTTGCTTGGTATAGAACTTACCTAGCAGGACCGAGAACAGGTTTTGATTAATGATGATAAAAATTTGGGTAATCAGCATTTTGCTGCTGAATCCGAACATCTCTTTGATAGGCGAGAAGTCGATGCGGAAACTGGGTTTCCAGTGGGCAAAGTACCAGTTGAGCATAGTGCCTATGAGGACAAAAACCATCGTTTGTATCGCTATGCCCCAATAGGCGAATCCGTTCGCGGCAAGAATGATGGCGACCATTCCGGAGACGAACAGGCTTGAAAGGGAAATGATGGTATTTTCTTTCACTTTCAGGTTGCGGAAGAGGATAGCTCGCGGAGCAATTCCGAAACTGGCTATAAAAAAGCTGAGGAAAGAAAAACGGGCCAGTGACGTTAGCTCCGGGGTGTCGTAAAAGTCAGCAATCAGAGGAGCTGAAAGATAGAGCAGGACGTACAGGGTGGCGCCACAGGAGATACTGAACCAGAATACAGCATTGTAGTCTTTATCGCTGACCTTCTCGCGGTTGGCCAGCGCTGCCACAAGACCGCTTTCCTGCAGAGCGGAAGCGATGGCAGGAAAGATGGCCAGCATGCCGATCATACCATAATCGGAACGGTCCAGTAATCTTCCCAGTACTATTCCGAAAAGAAGTCCTAATAGTTGCTGTATGCTGCTGTTAAGTCCTCCCCAAAATAGCCCTTTGGCTGTCTTTTGTTTCAGTGACTGTTCTTCACTCATATTATTATAATCGGTGAAGGAGGGTGTGCCAAAAGTCAGTGACACATCCCATCCTTCCGTTCCTCATTTGTTGATGGTGTATTAGCTTATCGCCTATTTTACTTCGCTACCCGGCTTCACCTCTTTCTGAGGCATGATCACTGCCAGGCTACCGTCGTTGTTTTCGGCACTCAGAATCATGCCTTCACTGACGATACCTTTCAGCTTGCGCGGTGCGAGGTTGGCGATAAAGCAAACCTGTTTGCCTACCAGTTCTTCCGGCTGGTAATGCTTTGCGATACCCGATACGATGGTACGTGTTTCCAGTCCGTCGTCAATCTTGAATTGCAGCAGCTTGTCGGCTTTCGGCACTTTCTGGCATTCGAGGATGGTACCTACGCGGATATCCAGTTTCATGAAGTCGTCAAATTCGATGTTCGGACGAATCGGATTTGCCTTGTAGTTGGCTTCTTCGTTGGCTTTCTTGGTATCGAGCAGTTTCTGTACCTGTGCTTCGATCACGCTATCTTCTATTTTTTCAAACAGGAGTTCCGCCTTGTTCAGTTGATGGCCTACCGGTAGCAGGTCGTTTCTGCCCAGTTCTGCCCATTCGAAAGTTTCCATGTTCAGCATCTTGCGGAGTTTCTCCGAGCTGAAAGGCAGGAACGGTTCGAAAGCGATGGCAAGGTTGGCAACCAGTTGCAGCGAGATGTTCAGGATGGTACCTACACGTTCCATGTCGGTCTTAGCCAGTTTCCAAGGTTCGGTGTCGGCAAGGTACTTGTTGCCGATGCGCGCCAGATTCATCGCTTCTTTCTGCGCATCGCGGAATTTGAATACGTCGAGCAGTTTTTCTACTTCTGCTTTCACGTCGGCAAATTCTTTCAGCGTTTCTTTGTCGTACTCTGTCAAATTGCCTTGTGCGGGTACTTTGCTGTCGAAGTATTTCTGGGTCAGTACCATGGCACGGTTTACGAAGTTGCCGTATACGGCTACCAGTTCATTGTTGTTGCGTGCCTGGAAGTCTTTCCAGGTAAAGTCGTTGTCTTTCGTTTCCGGGGCATTGGCAGTCAGCACATAACGGAGCACGTCTTGCTTGCCGGGGAAGTCTTCCAGATATTCGTGCAACCATACTGCCCAGTTGCGGGAAGTCGAAATCTTGTCTCCTTCCAGATTCAGGAATTCGTTGCTCGGAACGTTGTCCGGCAGGATATAGCTGCCTTCTGCTTTCAGCATGGCAGGGAATACGATGCAGTGGAACACGATGTTGTCTTTTCCGATGAAATGGAGCAGGCGGGTTTCGGGATCTTTCCACCATGTTTCCCAACTGTCGGGAAGCAGTTCCTTTGTATTGGAGATATATCCGATAGGAGCATCGAACCATACATACAGCACCTTTCCTTCAGCGCCTTCAACGGGCACAGGAATACCCCAGTCGAGGTCGCGGCTTACGGCACGTGGCTGCAATCCCATATCGAGCCAGCTTTTGCACTGTCCGTATACGTTGGGACGCCATTCTTTGTGATCTTCCAGAATCCATTGGCGCAACCAGCCTTCGTGTTTGTCGAGAGGAAGATACCAGTGCTTGGTCTCCTTCATGACAGGCTTGCTGCCGCTGATGGCGCTTTTGGGGTTGATCAGGTCGGTGGGCGACAGGGAAGTTCCGCATTTCTCGCATTGGTCGCCATAAGCGCCTTCCGAATGGCAGTGAGGACATTCTCCGGTGATATAGCGGTCGGCAAGGAACGTTTTCGCTTCTTCGTCGTAATATTGTTCGGAAGTTTTTTCGATAAACTCTCCTTTGTTGTATAATGTCTTAAAGAAATCCGAAGCCAGCTGATGGTGCGTCTTCGAAGTGGTGCGGCTGTATACGTCGAATGAAATGCCGAATTCTTCGAACGACTTCTTTATCAGATAGTGGTAACGGTCTACTACATCCTGCGGGGTGACTCCTTCTTTCTTTGCACGAATCGTGATGGGTACTCCGTGTTCGTCCGAACCTCCGATAAATAATACATCTTCTTTTTTCAGTCGCAGATAACGCACGTAGATATCTGCCGGTACATATACACCGGCCAGGTGACCGATATGTACAGGTCCGTTCGCATACGGCAGTGCCGATGTGACGGTGGTTCTCTTGAATTTCTTTTCCATTGATATAGAGTGATTTTATGATTTTACTGCTTGCAATGTGCAATGATACGGTTTGCAACGTGCAAAGATAATGCTTTCCGCAGATTTCAGGAAGAAATGTGACAGGAAATCTGCGGAAAAGGCCTGTTTATCCTGTTCCGTTTTACATCATCATATTTTTCCTTATCGAGAACTTGACTATGGCCATATCCTGAATGGTGTCTACCGGCAAGTCCATGGGCTCATGATGCGGATTGTAGCTTACGAGTTTGACATATCCTTCTTTCTCTGACCGGTTGACGTATTTCACCGTCAGATACTGGTCGCCGTCGAGGTGAAATGCTACAATATACATTTCTCCGTAAATCACATTGCTGAAGTTGTTGATCCCCTTGAATCCGATGATGTCTCCTGACTTAAGAATATGAAATTGTTTGTTGTTATATTGTTGGCTTTGATATGTTTAGATGTACTATTATGGTTCTTGATATTTTATACTAAAGAGCCTGTTGTTTTTGATGGTCTTACTAATCTTTTTATTGTAATATTTATATCTGTCATTAATGTTGCTATTGGATCTATATGTGTTAAAAAAGAGAATCGATTATTCATTGTGGTAGTTATTATGGATTTTTTATTTGATAAGTATTCCGAGGTTATAGATAAAATGTTATATCAAAAATGGGAGTTTAGTATAAAGGATGGAATTGGAAATTATGGAATTGTAACTACAAATAAGGATAGTATATTTTTCCATGGTGAAGATTCAAGTTTCTTTTTTATCCAGCATAATTACTTATATAATTATGCTAGTACTAAAATAATATTACCCTAATACCTGTTAGAAAAATGAATGAAAATTATAAGTCATTGTTGAGGATAAATATTTAGTAATGGATAAATATAATTGGTTGTTTCTTTGAAAAATATGATTGTAGTAAAGTAGTGTTTATTTCCCCTGATTATGTGTGGTTCAATAGCGCTTATCTTTCTCTGAGGAATCAAAATTATGGGGTAGAGAATGAACATGAACTGACCAAAAAGTTAGCTTATAGTTGAATAAACCAAGTGTTATTCTCTGTTTCCCAAAACTTCCACCTATAATTCTCTTCTTTTTCTTTCTTTTTTCTCACAGGAAAGAATATATTTGTATCCTAGTTAAATGTAAACCAGTGTATGATATGATAACAACCCAGTTGCTTCGTCCCGAAAGCATAGTTGTAGTAGGGGCTTCGAATAATGTACATAAGCCGGGTGGCGCTATATTGAAAAATCTGATAAACGGAGGTTATCAGGGAGAGCTTCGGGCAGTGAATCCGAAGGAGACAGAAGTGCAGGGAGTTCCTGCTTTTGCAGACGTAAAAGAACTGCCGGATACCGATTTGGCGGTGTTGGCTGTTCCTGCTGTTATGTGTCCGGACATTGTAGAGACACTGGCAAGTGAAAAGCAGACGCGGGCGTTTATCATACTCTCTGCCGGATTTGGTGAAGAGACTCACGAAGGGGCACTGCTGGAAGAACGTATATTGGAAACTGTCAATAAGTACGGTGCTTCTCTGATTGGTCCGAACTGCATCGGACTGATGAATACATGGCACCACAGTGTTTTCAGTCAGCCTATTCCGAATTTAAACCCGAAAGGAGTCGACCTGATCTCCAGTTCCGGTGCTACGGCGGTCTTTATTCTTGAAAGTGCGGTGACAAAAGGCTTGCAGTTTAACTCAGTCTGGTCGGTGGGAAATGCCAAGCAGATTGGAGTGGAAGATGTACTGCAATTTATGGATGAGAATTTTGATCCGGAGAAAGACTCCCGTATCAAACTGCTTTATATTGAAAGTATACACAATCCGGACAGATTGCTTTTCCATGCTTCTTCATTGATCAGAAAAGGCTGTAAGATTGCAGCGATAAAAGCAGGTAGCTCAGAAAGCGGAAGCCGTGCTGCTTCTTCTCATACCGGGGCGATTGCCAGTTCCGATTCGGCTGTAGAAGCACTGTTCCGTAAGGCTGGGATTGTGCGTTGTTTCTCTCGTGAAGAATTGACTACCGTGGGCTGTGTATTCACCCTTCCCGAATTGAAAGGAAAGAACTTTGCCATTATCACACATGCCGGAGGTCCGGGAGTGATGCTGACGGATGCTCTGAGTAAGGGAGGCCTGAACGTACCTAAACTGGAAGGCGAACTGGCGGAAGAACTGAAAGCACAACTCTTTCCCGGAGCTTCCGTAGGAAACCCTATTGATATTTTAGCCACCGGCACACCGGATCATTTACGTATTTGCATTGACTATTGCGAAGAGAAATTAGAGAATGTAGATGCTATTATGGCCATTTTTGGTACTCCCGGACTGGTGACTATGTTTGAAATGTATGATGTCCTTCATGAAAAGATGCAGACCTGCTGCAAGCCTATATTCCCGGTTCTCCCTTCCATCAATACAGCCGGAGCGGAAGTGGCGGCATTTCTTGCCAAAGGACACGTGAACTTTTCCGATGAAGTGACTTTAGGAACAGCTCTTTCCCGTATTGTCAACGCTCCGAGACCGGCGGTTCCTGAGATTGAACTGTTTGGAGTCGATGTGTCGAGAATTCGTCGTATCATTGATTCTATCCCGGAAAATGGTTATATTGAACCTCATTATGTACAGGCTTTGCTGCATGCAGCCGGTATTCCATTGGTTGATGAATTTGTTTCCAATAAGAAAGAAGAGGTCGTGGATTTTGCCCGGCGATGCGGATTTCCGGTAGTAGCTAAGGTGGTGGGGCCGGTGCATAAATCAGATGTAGGTGGAGTGGTGCTGAATATTAAAGGTGAGCAGCATCTGGCTCTCGAATTTGACCGCATGATGCAGATTCCCGATGCGAAAGCGATTATGGTTCAGCCTATGCTTAAAGGAACAGAACTGTTTATTGGTGCAAAATATGAAGAGAAGTTCGGACACGTGGTGCTTTGCGGTTTGGGCGGTATCTTTGTGGAGGTATTGAAAGATGTATCTTCCGGTCTGGCACCTCTTTCTTATGAAGAGGCTTATTCAATGATCCATTCATTGCGTGCCTATAAAATTATTCAGGGAACACGCGGACAAAAGGGAGTGAATGAGGATAAATTTGCTGAAATTATTGTTCGTTTATCTACTTTACTCCGGTTTGCAACAGAAATAAAAGAAATGGATATAAACCCGCTTCTGGCCACTGAGAAGGCTGTTATAGCGGTCGATGCACGTATCCGAATAGAAAAATAAGACTATTCTTTTATTCATTGGGACATATTTTCTATCTTTAGGCAGTATTTTTGCCTACATTTGATAACTCAAAACAAAAGGTAGAAAACAAACATCGTATGAAGAAAGCTTTAGTACTCTTTATAGGTTTTATATGCTATCAAATCATCTGTCATGCACAAGTGATGGATGAGCATTACTATTTCAAAAACCTAAGTGTACAGAATGGATTATCCCAGAATACGGTCAATGCTATTTTGCAGGATAAACAAGGGTTTATGTGGTTTGGAACAAAAGATGGACTGAATCGGTATGACGGTTTATCATTCCGGAAATTTAAACACGATGGCCGTAGTCAGCAAAGCATTGGTAATAGTTTCATAACAGCGCTTTATGAGGATGCGGAAGGAAATATCTGGGTTGGTACGGATGTGGGGCTTTATATCTATTATCCGGAACATGATTCATTCCGGCATTTTGAAGAATTGAGTGTGGAAGACACAAAGATAGAGCATACTGTAACAGCGATTGTGGGAGATGACCAAGGATGTGTTTGGATTGCGGTAGAGTCTCAGGGACTCTTTTGTTATGATTTGGAGAAAGAGCGACTTCAAAATTATACCTTGAAGAACTTCCCTTTTATTTCTACTAATGTTCAGTCTTTTGTTTTTGATAATAGTGGAACTCTTTGGATAGGTTGCTATGGTGACGGGCTCTTTTATTCAAAAGACCGTTTGAAAACACTTCAACCTTATATCTCTCCTGTTGATAATAAGGAAACTTTCGAGAATGATGTTGTAACTACTCTTGTAAAAGGTGCCTATAACTGTCTGTACATCGGTTCTTTGAGAGGTGGTGCAAAAGAACTGAATTTAACTTCTAATAAATTACATGATCTGCTTTCCGTTGATGAAAATGAAGAGCCTGTTCTTTGCCGTAATTTGCTGGTTGCTTCTGATAATGAATTGTGGATTGGGGCAGAATCGGGGATTTATATCTATAATCTCCGGATGGGTAAATATGTCCATCTTCGTAGTTCAATCAATGATCCTTATTCTCTTTCAGATAATGCCATCTATTCATTGTGTAAAGATCGCGAAGGAGGAATTTGGATCGGTTCTTATTTCGGAGGAGTGAACTACTATCCTCGTTTCCATACTTATTTTGAAAAATATTATCCGAAAGGTACAAATAATGGATTGCATGGAAAAAGAGTACGTGAATTCTGTCAGGACAATCAGGGGATTTTATGGATCGGTACGGAAGATGGTGGGTTAAATCGCTTTGATCCGAAAACCAAAACCTTCTCTTTTTTCACTCCAAGCACTGCTTTTACCAATGTTCATGGATTGTGTCTGGTTGGTGATCATCTTTGGGTAGGGACTTTTGCAAAAGGAGTGAAGGTGATTGATACACGCACGGGAGCGATTGTGAAAACGTATCAGAAGACGGATTCACCCCGTTCATTGATGGATAACAGCGTCTTTTCTATTTGCCGGACAACAACAGGAGATATTTATCTGGGAACTTTATTCGGTTTATTACGCTACAATAAGCAGACCGATGATTTTGACCGGATACCGGAACTGAACGGTAAATTTGTGTATGACATCAAGGAAGACTCTGGCAGCAATCTATGGCTTGCAACTTATGCAAATGGAGCCTATTGCTATAATGTGAATGAAAAGAAGTGGACCAATTATCTTCATGATGAGAAAGATCCGAAAAGTCTTCCGTATGATAAGGTATTGAGCATTTTTGAGGATTCTCATCGGCAAATATGGTTAACTACACAAGGTGGAGGCTTCTGTCTGTTCCATCCTGAAACGGAAACCTTTACCAGCTATGATTCTCGTAACGGCTTGCCGAATGATGTTGTATATCAGATTGTGGAAGATAAAGACGGGCTTATGTGGCTGACAACTAATAATGGGCTGGTATCTTTTCAGCCTGCTACAGGAGCCATGAAAGTATATACTACGGCTAATGGATTGCTAGGTGACCAGTTTAACTATCGTTCCAGCTTTCAGACAGAGGACGGGACAATCTATTTGGGAAGTATTGATGGCTTTGTCGCTTTCAATCCGAAAAATTTCTCCGAGAACAAGTCCCTTCCATCTATTGTGATAACCGACTTTTTATTATTTGGAAAAGAAGTATATGCTGGTGACCCCTCGTCTCCGTTGAAAAAAAGCATAAACTTTCTGGATGAGCTGGTTCTTCAGCCCAATCAGAATTCTTTCTCGTTTCGTGTTGCTGCTTTAGATTTCCAGGCACCACGAATGAATCGGATCATGTGTAAATTGGATGGCTTTGATGAGGAGTGGTTGCCGGTCGGCGAGAGTCCTGTGGTAACTTATTCCAATTTGTGGTATGGTGATTATACTTTCCGGGTGAAAGCAGCTAATAGCGATGGAGTATGGAACGAGAAAGAAGTAGCTTTGATAGTTCGTATACTTCCTCCTTTTTATCTCACTATTTGGGCCTATTGCGTTTATGTTTTGCTGATTATAGGTTGTTCTCTGTATGCAATATGGTATTTCAAGCAACGTAGCAGTTATAGGCATCGCAGGCAGATGGAGAAGTTTGAGCAGGAAAAAGAACGAGAAATATATCATGCGAAGATTGATTTCTTCACGAATGTTGCTCATGAAATACGTACTCCGCTGACTTTAATTAAAGGTCCGTTGGAAAATATTATCCTTAAGAAAAAAGTAGATGCGGAGACGCGTGAAGACTTGAATGTTATGAAGCAAAATACGGAACGTCTGCTAAATCTGACGAATCAGTTACTGGACTTCCGTAAGACAGAAAGCCAGGGATTCCGTTTGAACTTTGCTAAGTGTAATATTACGGAGGTATTGAAAGAAACCCATTTACGGTTTACTTCTCTTGCTAAGCAGAAAGGATTGGAATTTACCTTGCAGTTGCCCGAAGCGGATTTTTATGCCCATGTCAATCAGGAAGCATTTACAAAGATCATCAGTAACTTGCTCAATAATGCCGTGAAATACTCAGAACACTATATACATGTATTTCTGGAGGTGACAGAAGGAGGGGAAAATAAGGTATTCTGTATCCGCACAGTGAATGACGGAGTGATAATACCTCGTGAAATGAGAGAGGAAATATTCCAGCCTTTTGTCCGTTTCAATGAAGGAGATGACGGAAAGGTGACTACCGGAACAGGTATTGGATTGGCTCTTTCTCGGTCACTGGCTGAACTACATCAAGGAACATTGGCTATGGGAAAAGAAGAAGATAGTAATACCTTCTGCCTGACGTTACCTATTGTCCAGGATATGACAATTACGTTGACTCCGGAAACAGAAATGGAACCGGAAACTGTAAATGAACCTACGGTGGAAGTGGAGCAAGGAGAAATAAAAGATAATCGCCCCACTGTACTGGTAGTGGAGGATAATCCGGATATGCTTGCCTTTGTGGTCCGTCAGTTGTCGAAAGAGTATGCGGTACTGTCGGCTGCCAATGGTGCGGAAGCGTTGAAATGCTGGATGGCAATTATGTGAATCTGGTGGTGAGCGATGTTGTCATGCCTGTTATGGATGGTTTTGAGTTGTGTAAGACGATTAAATCAGACCTGAATTATAGTCATATTCCTGTTATTCTGCTAACTGCGAAAACGAATATTCAGTCAAAGATAGAAGGCATGGAACTAGGTGCGGATGCTTATATTGAAAAACCTTTCTCTGTGGAATATTTGCAGGCTTGTGCCTCCAATCTTATTCAGAACAGAGAAAAATTGCGTCGGACTTTTGCTCAATCTCCTTTTGTGGCAGCCAACACCATGGCATTGACTAAGGCCGATGAGGACTTTATAAAGAGACTGAATGAAGTAATTCTGACGAACCTTAATAATCCGGAGTTTAGCATGGATGATATTGCGGATAGTTTGAATATGAGCCGCTCTAACTTTTATCGGAAGATAAAAGGAGTATTAGATCTGAGTCCGAATGAATATCTCCGTCTGGAACGTTTGAAAAAGGCTGCCCAGTTGTTAAAACAAGGAGAAGGACGGGTAACTGAAATCTGTTATATGGTCGGTTTTAACTCTCCATCCTATTTTGCCAAATGTTTTCAGAAGCAGTTTGGAGTGTTACCAAAAGATTTTGTGGATTGAGTAGGTAGTAACCGGATACGGGAACTAAAATAAAATACGAGAAATTAATTAACTAAATAATGAAAGATACACCTATTAGTAGACGGGATTTTCTGAGAAATATGGGAATAGCTGGGGCTGGAGCGCTCCTAGCGGCAAGTCCTTGGCTTTCTGCTTTTTCAGAAATCACGAATACATCAAATGAAAAATGCCGGCTGGCGGTTATCGGTCCCGGTTCGCGAGGACGTTTTTTGATGAGTTTCTTGGTAAAGAATCCGAAGGTTGAAATCGTAGCGCTATGCGATATTTATCAGCCCTCCATTGACGAAGCATTGAAACTTGCTCCTAAGGCAAAAGTATACGGTAACTATCAGGAGGTGCTGGAAGATAAAAATGTGGATGCTATCTTGGTGGCTACTCCCCTCAGTGCACACTACAAAATAGTGATGGACGCTTTTGACGCAGGGAAACATATATTCTGCGAAAAGTCAATCGGCTATACGATGGAAGAATGTTACCACATGTACCAGAAGCATCGCAGCACCGGAAGAATCTTCTTTACTGGACAACAACGCCTGTTTGACCCACGCTACATCAAGGCTATGGAAATGATTCATGCCGGTACATTCGGCGAAATAAACGGAATCCATACATTCTGGAACCGAAATGGAGATTGGAGACGTTCTGTTCCTTCGCCAAACCTGGAGCGTCTGATAAACTGGCGACTCTATAAAGAGTTCTCGAAAGGGTTAATGACAGAACTAGCCTGTCATCAGCTCCAGATAGGAAGTTGGGCATTGCGGAAACTTCCAGAGAAAGTAATGGGGCATGGAGCCATCACTTATTGGAAGGACGGACGTGAGGTATATGATAATGTGAGTTGCATATACGTATTTGATGATGGTGTGAAGATGACATTCGATTCCATCATTTCCAATAAATTTTATGGTCTTGAAGAACAGATTATGGGTAATCTCGGGACTGTGGAACCTGAAAAGGGAAGATACTACTTTGAAAGTGTTGCTCCTGCTCCGGCATTTTTGCAACTGGTTAATGACTGGGAAAACAAGATGTTTGACTCACTGCCTTTTGCGGGTACAAGTTGGGCACCGGAGACAGCCAATGAAAACAAGGGTGAATTTATTATAGGTGAACGTCCGAAAAGTGACGGTACATCCTTACTGCTGGAAGCATTCGTAGAAGCTGTAATAACACAAAAACAGCCGGAAAGAATTGCTGAAGAAGGTTACTATGCAAGTATGCTCTGTCTGTTAGGACATCAGGCCATGGAGGAAGAAAAAACACTTTATTTCCCCGATGAATACAAAATTGACTATCTGAACCATCAATCTAAAACACCCGAAACAACATGAAAGATACAGTTTTGACCGCACGGCGGAAGAAAATAGAGATAATCACCTTACTCGTATGTTTTGTACTTGCCAATCTGGTGAATCTTTATGCAATTATCGCATATAACAGATCTATGATGGAAATGATAACCTCTATTTTCTATATAATCATATTTGCTTTTGTTCTCTATGCTTGCTGGACGCTTCTGCGCCTCCTTTTTTATGGAGTGAAGGCGTTATTGGCAAAGAAGAAAAACAGACTGTGAGGCAGAGCTAAATAAAATGTACCTAATCAATATCAATGATAAATTTATGACAACACGAAGAGATTTTCTAAAGACAATGTCACTGGCTTCTGCAGGATTGGCACTGGGATCTGGTGAGTTACTGAATGCTCAAACTATTTCATCTAAAAAGGGAAGAAATGAAAAGGTAAAGATAGCCTATATTGGCATTGGAAACCGTGGAGAGCAAATTATACAGGATTTTGCACGTACCGGTATGGTAGAAGTTGTAGCCCTGTGTGATGTAGACATGGGAGCTAAACATACACGAAAAGTAATGGGTATGTATCCTAAGGCGAAGCAGTTCAGAGATTTTCGCCAAATGTTTGATAAAGCCGGTAATGAGTTCGATGCTGTAGCAATTGCTACTCCTGATCACTCTCACTTCCCTATCAGCATGCTGGCTCTGGCTTCCGGCAAACATGTATATGTGGAGAAACCGTTGGCCCGTACTTTTTATGAGGCAGAACTATTGATGCAGGCTGCCCTTAAACGTCCCAACCTGGCTACTCAGGTGGGGAATCAGGGACACTCGGAAGCAAATTACTTCCAGTTTAAAGCTTGGATGGATGCGGGGATCATTAAGGATGTGACAGCTGTTACTGCTCATATGAATAATCCGCGTCGCTGGCATAAGTGGGATACGAACATTTATAAACTACCTTCAGGTCAGCAACTCCCGAAGGATTTGGATTGGAATACCTGGCTGGGAGCTGTTCCCTACCATGAATATTGTAATAAATATGATCAGGGTGAATGGCGTTGCTGGTATGACTTCGGTATGGGAGCCTTGGGTGACTGGGGGGCACATATATTGGATACTGTTCACGAGTTCCTTGAATTGGGCTTGCCTTATGAAGTGACTCTGACACATCAGGAAGGACACAATGATTACTTCTTCCCTTATTCTTCTACTATTCTTTTCCGCTTCCCGCAGCGTAAAGGAATGCCACCGGTAGATATTACCTGGTATGACGGTCTGGATAATCTTCCTCCTATCCCGGCAGGTTATGGCGTTTCCGGACTAGACCCGAACATTCCTAAAACCAATCAGGGAGATGTTCCTCCTGCTAAACTGAATCCGGGAAAGATTATCTATTCAAAAGAACTGACTTTCAAAGGGGGTAGCCACGGAAGTACCTTGTCTATTATTCCGGAAGAAAAGGCAAAGGAAATGGCAGATAAGTTGCCGAAAGTTCCTAAAAGTCCATCCAATCACTTCGAGAACTTCTTGTTGGCATGCAATGGTATTGAAAAGACACGTTCACCGTTCGAGATTAATGGCGTTTTGAGCCAGGTATTCTCATTGGGAGTAATGGCACAGCGTCTTAACACTCAGTTGTTCTTCGATCCTCGCACGAAGCAGATTACAAATAATGAATTTGCGAATTCAATGTTGGCCGGACTCCCACCGCGTAAAGGCTGGGATGAATTCTATAAATTATAAAAGCTGGTAGGGAATATAAAAACAGAATAAAGTTTGATTATAATAACAACATGAGTATGAAGAAAAATGTCGTATTGACTTTACTTTTATTCTGTGCTGCTTCTTTATCGGCACAGAACTGGGAACCTCTTTTCAATGGTAAAAACCTGAAAGGCTGGAAAAAACTGAATGGCAAAGCTGAGTATAAAATCGTAGACGATGCTATTGTAGGAGTATCAAAAATGGGAACTCCCAATACTTTTTTGGCAACCACCAAAAATTATGGAGACTTTATCCTTGAATTTGACTTTAAGATTGATGATGGTTTAAACTCGGGAGTGCAGATTCGTAGTGAGAGTAAAAAAGAATATAATAAAGGTCGCGTACATGGCTATCAGTTCGAAATTGATCCTTCCAAACGTGCTTGGTCCGGTGGTATCTATGATGAGGCTCGCAGAAACTGGATTTATTCTTTGAACTGGAATCCTTCGGCACGTACAGCTTTCAAGAACAATGCTTGGAACAAGGCTCGGATTGAAGCGATAGGTAACTCTATCCGTACTTGGATTAACGGAGTGCCTTGCGCTAATATCTGGGACGACATGACTCCTGTCGGATTTATAGCTTTACAGGTACACGCTATTGGTAATGCTGCTGACGAAGGAAAAACTGTGAGCTGGAAGAATATCCGTATTTGTACAGCAGACGTAGAGCGTTATCAGACACCGGAGTCTCAGGCTGCACCGGAAAGAAATCTGATTCCTAACACACTGTCTCCGCGTGAGAAGAAAGATGGCTGGGCTTTGTTGTGGGATGGCAAGACTAATGAAGGCTGGAGAGGAGCGAAACTGTCTACTTTCCCTGCAAAAGGCTGGAAGATGGAAGACGGCATTCTTAAGGTGATGAAGAGTGGTGGCGCTGAATCTGCCAATGGCGGTGATATTGTAACTACCCGCACATATAAGGACTTTATTCTGACCGTAGATTTCAAGATAACTGAAGGTGCAAATAGTGGAATCAAGTACTTCGTTAATCCGGAAATGAATAAGGGTGCTGGTTCTGCTATCGGTTGCGAGTTCCAGATTCTGGATGATGATAAACATCCTGATGCTAAACTTGGTGTAAAAGGTAACAGACAGTTAGGCTCATTGTATGATCTGATTCCGGCTCCTAAGAATAAACCTTTCCATAAGAAAGAGTTCAATACAGCTACTGTTATTGTTAAGGGCAATCATGTAGAACACTGGCTGAATGGAGAAAAGCTGATTGAGTACGACCGTAATAATGCGATGTGGAATGCATTAGTTGCTTATAGTAAGTATAAGAACTGGCCTAACTTCGGAAATATTATTGAAGGCAATATCCTTTTACAAGACCACGGAGATGAAGTTTGGTTCAAGAATGTGAAGATTAAGGAATTGAAATAAGAATATCCTGTATAAAAAAGAAGGAGTTGTGTCGAAAATCTTATTCTGCGAATGAATTTAGTTTCAGGCATAACTCCTTTTACTTTTGATAGATGAAAATAGCTATTCAACATTTGTACAGACCATCCCATGAGGGGGACGGATTACTTTACGCTTGGTTCTCTTCTATGCATACGCGTGTAGATATTCTTTTGTACAGTCAGAAGCCAGAAGAAGAATTGATGTCTGTGGTTGAACGCATACATGCAGCATTGAGTTATCTGGAAAAAATAGCTAATTATTATGACCCTGCCAGCGAGCTGGCTGTTATTAACCGGACCGCTTCTATATGTCCAGTGATTCTGAGCAGGCAACTTTATACAATGATTGATTTGTGCATGGAATATCATGGGAAAACGTCAGGATGCTTCGATGTCACAGTTCATTCAGAGAATTATAATCCGGACACCATTCATTCGGTGTATTTGTCAGCGGAAGAACGCAGTATCTTTTTCCAGCAACCGGGAATTACCATCAACCTTTCGGGATTCTTGAAAGGATATGCCCTGGAAACTGTCAGAGCTATATTGAACACCTGCTGTATAGAGAATGCCTTGATTAATATGGGCAACAGCTCTGTACTTGCCTTAGGTGATCATCCAGCCGGGACAGGGTGGAAAGTTAATTTTGGAAACCGCCTGGAAACAGATAAAATAGGTATGAAGCAGAGTGTTCTTCTTTGTAATGAATGCCTTACTACTTCCGGAAATGAATCGGATGGACGCAAACATATCATTTCTCCCCACGATGCCTCTTTTGTAGAGGGCATTAAACAGATAGCTGTTGTAACAAAGAACGGAGCTGTCGGAGAAATACTGTCTACCGCTCTGTTTGCCGCCAGTCCGGAACAACGCGAGGCTTTGCTTGTAAATCTTCGTCCTTTACTTATCGACTACTTCCTTATTGGTTATTAGACGACTGGATTTTTCCTTTTTGGGATGATAAAACGGACTTAGAGTAGCCTTTTGACCATATTATTCCATTTATCGGTCTATTTCTTTTATTACTTCTGTTGATTTTTGGTTTTCTTTGTACCATCGATTATCAATCTAACTTTTATATGAAAAATAAGATTTTATTAGCAGGGCTTTTTTGCTGTAGCCTTATTTCAACAGAAGCACAAGTATTACTGGATAAGAACGCTGGTAAAAACAGTTTCCCTATTGTTTCTCCGTCTGCCAATGTAGTGGTTTGTTTTGATGGAAAGGATGAGACTGTGGTTCGTAAAAGTGTGTCTTTATTTACAGATGATGTCCGTCGCGTGACAGGGCAGGATCTGAAAGCACAAGCAAGTAATCCGGGTGAGGTCTCGGCTCGTTATGCTATTATTGTAGGGACAGCCGGAAAAAGTGCTTGGATCGATGCGTTGACAGCTAAAAAGAAAATAGATATAACTCCTATCGCCGGTGGATGGGAACGGTATATGATAGAAACGGTTGATAATCCTGCACCGGGAATTAAAAAAGCCATTGTTGTAGTTGGTAGTGACAGACGTGGTACTGCTTACGGACTTCTTTCCATATCGAAAGCAATAGGAGTCTCTCCTTGGTATTGGTGGGCCGACGCTCCGATAAAACAGCAGAAAAAGCTGGCTGTCAATGTTCATAAATTCGTTTCAAAAGAACCTACTGTTAAATTCAGAGGTATTTTTATCAATGACGAAGATTGGGGACTTTACCGCTGGTCAAAGAACAATTATGAGAAGGAACGTGGAAACTTTGGACCGAAAACGTATGCACAAGTTTGTGAATTATTGCTCCGCCTTCAGGCTAATTATCTCTGCCCGGCTATGCACGATGCGTCTATGGCATTCCACCGTATCCCTGAAAATAGATTGGTTGCAGATAGTTTTGCTATCGTTATGGGTTCCTCTCATTGCGAACCGCTGTTGTTCAATACGGCAAGCGAATGGAAACGTGATAAGATGGGGGAATGGGATTACATCAATAATAGGGCAGGGGTGGACAGTGTTCTGAGAGCTCGTGCAAACGAATGTGCTCCTTTTGAAAATGTATACACTCTGGCACTGCGTGGGTTGCACGATAGAGCGATGAACGCAAGTAATAACATGTCGGATAGAAAACAGATGCTTCAGGATGCGTTGATGGCACAACGAAAAATGTTGATCGATGCAACAGGTAAACGTGGAGAAGATATTCCGCAAGCTTTTACTCCATATAAGGAGGTATTGGATGTGTATGATGAAGGTTTGGAACTGCCGGATGATGTAACGATTATATGGCCGGATGATAATTATGGATATATGAAGCGTTTGAGTAGCCCGAAAGAACAGAAACGTTCCGGACGTTCGGGGGTTTATTATCACTCTTCTTATCTGGGCAAGCCTCACGACCATCTTTGGATGAATACTACTTCGCCCACATTGATGTATGAAGAGCTCCGAAAGGCTTACGATATGACAGCAGATCGGATCTGGTTACTCAATGCCGGTGATATCAAGGCGTGTGAGTTCGCTGTCGATTTTTTCCTGTCGATGGCATATGATATCGATTCTTTCAATTTTGACAGAGCGGCTGCTTATCGGACAGAATGGTTATGTGGTATGCTGGGCGACGAATACCGTAATGAATATCAAGATGTGCTCAATTCATTCTATAAACTGGCCTTCGCCCGCAGACCGGAATTTATGGGATGGGGCTATCAGTGGGCTACCGACAAGCATGGAAGAGAGCGGAATACAGATACTGATTTCTCCTTGACGAATTATAGAGAAGTAGATTCTCGCCTGAGTGAATATCGTCGAATCGGAAGTATTACAGAGGAAATATTGAATAAATTACCGGAAGAGAAAAAGGCATGTTTTTATCAGTCAATGTATTATCCGGTGAAAGGATGTGAACTGTTGAACAGAATGATACTGGACGGACAGAGAAATCGTTGGTATTCCATTCAGCAAAGAGCAGCTACCGGAAAATTGGAAAAAACGGTGAAAGCCTGCTATGACAGTTTGCAAGTGATAACAAAAGGGTATAATTCGCTGCTTGGTGGTAAATGGAATCATGTAATGACTATGAAACAAGGATTCGCTGCTGCTTATTTTGAACTTCCGGCATTGAGAAAAGCTTCATTGGCACCTACTGCTGTGTTGGGAGTAATGGCAGAGGGAGAAGATGTGCTGAAGGGGCTGAAGAGTTTCCATTCATTGCCTTGCTTCAATACTTATCTGCGTCAGTCTTATTATGTAGATGTTTTCAATAAAGGAGCAAGTCCGTTGAAATGGAAAGCATCTGTAACGGATAGCTGGATACTGTTGAGTAAGAAAGCGGGTGAGACTTCCACAGAGGAACGGATTGAAGTATCGATTGACTGGGAAAAGGTTCCGACCGGCGAAAAAGTATTTGGGGTACTGGAGATTACTTCCGCCCAAGGTGAGAAGGAAAATGTGTATGTTTCTGTATTTAATCCTTCCTCTCCTTCATTGGCCGAAATGGATACTTTATTTGTAGAACATAACGGATATGTTTCTATCGATGCGGCAAGCTTCCATCGGAAAGTGGAAAATAAAGCAATCAAAATGCGATCAATACCTAATCTGGGTATCGAAAATACGGCTATTCAGTTAGGTGATCCGACAGCTGCGCCGCAACGAACTGCAGGGCGTAGCACGCCACGTCTGGAATACGATTTCTATACTTTTGAGCAAGGTTCAGTTGATGTTTATACCTATGTGCTGCCTACCTTTGTGACAAGTAAGGATAGAGGATATGCCGGACACGAAGCTACGAACATTGAAACTAAATATGGAGTGTGTATTGATGAGGGCCCTGTACTGAATCCGTCTACTTCTTCTTTTGAGTATGCGCAAATTTGGTATGAGAGTGTATTGAAAAACTGTAGAATCAATAAGACAACTTTGCATATTGACAAACCGGGTAAGCATACAGTGAAAATTATTTGTGGAGATGCCGGAACAGTACTGCAAAAGATTGTATTAGACTTTGGAGGAATGAAACGTTCCTATTTTGGACCACAACCGACAAGGAAATAGAGTTGTTTGATTAATAGGTAGTTAAGGATTGCCATAGTTGTTATGATTATGGGTGATAGGGTTTGTATTCAATCTTTATTTACCAAGTTATGCGAATCAGTATTCAGTTGCTGATTCGCATATATCCTTTGCCAAATAATACCAAGATGAAAAAACACTTTTTACTTATACTCTTTTTGCTTTTGGCCACAGTTGTTGAGGCTAATCCGGTAAAGCAAATGTTGGAACGTTTCCAGAAAGGTCTTTCCAACCGATTTAAAATTGAAATCCGTTCTTCTTCTGACCAGGGCGATTACTTTGAACTGTATGGTGGTGGGCGAAAAGTCACAGTCCGTGCTAATAATTATGTAAGTGCTGCTTTTGGCATTAATTGGTATCTGAAGTATTATTGCCATGCTCATGTGTCTTTTTGTGAGGACAGATTACCGGATTTACCTGTGGATCTGCCTCAGGTGAAAGAACGCCATGAAACGGTATTATCCGACAATTTCTATATGAATTATTGTACTTTTAGTTATACTACAGCTTTTTGGGACTGGAAACGTTGGGAACGCGAGATAGACCTGATGGCTCTAAGCGGCATTAACATGCCGATGGCCATGGTTGGGGCAGAAGTTGTGTGGCGGAATACATTGTTGAAGTTTGGATATACACTTCCTGAGGTGAAAGAGTTTTTGTGTGGTCCGGCTTATTTCGGTTGGTTGTTGATGGGGAATTTGGAGAATATCGGTGGTCCTCTACCTGATGAATGGTTTAAGGAACAGACCGTTTTGCAGAAGAAAATACTTGCCCGTATGCGTGAGTATGGGATGAAACCCGTTTTTCAGGGATTCTTTGGAATGGTTCCGTCCTCATTGAAAGAAAAATATCCGGAAGCACATTTGGTAGAGCAAGGGCTGTGGAATTCACTTCAACGCCCACCGGTACTCGATCCTGCTGATCCATTGTTTGAGCAGATGGCAAGGGTATGGTATACTGAATATGAGAAGCTTTATGGTAAAGCTGATTTGTTTGGCGGTGACCTTTTTCATGAAGGTGGGAAAACCGGGGGGATTGATGTTACGGATGCAGCCCGTCGGGTACAAACAGCTATGAAGCAATATAATCCGGATGCGACTTGGGTGATTCAGGCATGGTTGGGAAATCCGAAAAAAGAATTGTTGGCAGGGCTTGATAGAAAGCATACACTGATAGTTGATCTTGCTGCTGAGTTTTGGGATAACTGGCGGAAACGCAAGGGATTTGACGGCTTCCCTTGGCTATGGTCGCATATTTCCAATTATGGAGCTAATATTGGGCTACATGGGCGTTTGGATGCTATAGCTACTGGTCCAATAGATGGTCGGAAAGACCCGGAGGCATCACCAAGTATGAAAGGAACCAGTTCTACACCGGAAGGAATAGAAGTGAATCCGGTGGTTTTTGATTTGTTGAATGAAATGCGCTGGCGTTCGGAATATTTGGATATTGATACTTGGCTGAAAGAGTATTCCGTACGTCGTTATGGGGCGGAAGATGAGAATTTGAAAAAGGCGTGGATCATTTTTCACCGTACAGCTTATGGAACTTATTCCGGTCATCGCCGTCCATCAGAGTCTGTATTTTGTGCACCTCCTAGTTTAAAAAGGGATAAAATTACGGCTTCTGCCTGGAGCCAATGCCGAATCTTTTATGATCCGGATCTTTTCGCCCAGGGAGTAGGACTATTCTTGCAGAGTGCAGATCATCTGAAGCAGACGTCAACTTATCAGTATGATGCAGTCGATTTCGTCCGTCAGTATCTTGCGGATTTAGGACGGGAAGCATATTACAATCTGGTGGATGCTTATCGGGCGAAAGATACGAAACAGTTTGATTACTGGTCGGAGAGGTTTCTGCAGCTGATTAAGGATCAAAATGAGTTACTGTCCACTCACGAATGCTTCTTCGTGGGACGCTGGCTGGATATGGCCCGTTCGAAGTCAAAGCAGCCTGAATTGCAGGATTTGTATGAGTACAATGCCCGTATGCTGATCGGGACATGGACGGAGACGCTTAGTCCGGTGCGCGACTATGCCCACAAGGAATGGGGCGGACTGTTGAAGGATTATTATCTGCCTCGCTGGACTAATTACATCGCTTATCTTAAAGGTACATTGGAAGGACGTTCACTTACTGTTCCGAACTCGTTTCAAGTGGAGAAGGCGTGGATAAATGCACATAATAAGTATGTGCTTGAGACTGGTGTTGATCCAGTGGAGACAGCCAAGAGAATGTATCGTAAATATCATATTTAATCATTACTCAAAAATAGTATTATGAAAGGATTGTTGAAAACAGCTGTATTATTGGCTACATTCTGCGCTACAGCCATGGCTTGTGGAGGTGGTGGAGAGGATGCATTGGATCAAAAGGGAGGTGATGGTGGCGGAACTGGCAATAAGGGTGATAAAGAAGAATCGGAACAACCATTTGTTGCTCATATTACTCCTATAGACAAACTCAATCAAGGTGTTCCGGTGATTAATTCGCACGCTGATGTCACTTCGCATTCGTCCTTGAAGATGAACTTTCGGACGTATTCACAATTGGGAGAGAGTGTACTAAAATCTGCCAAACCTAATTATGTACGGGTTAAGAAATTGGCTAATGATGGTTATATCATGTTCTATCACAACAATCAGATTGGTGCCAGTTGTTCTTATGCGACCAGTACGGACTTTAAAACATGGAGTTATAAAGGCAAGTTGTTTGCTAATTACAGTATTATCGACAGTAAAGGTGAAAAGAATGACCGGCGTTATTCAAATTGTGATGGGCTAGTACTTTCCAACGGAGATATTTTGGCCGTAGCCTCCTATAGGGCTAATAATGGGTATAGAGACTTGCCTAAAGATGCAGGTATTGAAATGAGGCGTAGTACCGATAATGGCGTTACATGGAGTGAACCGGTCTCAGTGTATCAGGGTGTCAACTGGGAGCCGTATTTGCTGGAATTGTCTTCGGGAGAAATCCATTGCTATTTCACGGACAGTAGCCGTACGGGTATTGAAGGCAAAGACACCGGAACTGCAATGGTCATATCCAGAGATGGCGGTCAAACGTGGACGCCTTCATTTGGTAGTATCCCTTACTATGTGATACGGATGAAGTGGGAGCAAGACGGAAAAACATACTTCAATCATCAGATGCCGTCTGTTATTCAACTTAAAGGTAGCAATGAACTGGCGGCTGCTGTAGAAACTAATAACCGTGGAACATATTATATATCACTGGCTTATTCCGGTGAAGATGGTGAATGGGATCATCTTGATGCGGATCAGGAAGGACCGGCTGATAGCGACAATCTGTCTTTTTTAGGTAGCGCTCCATATTTATCTCAGTTTCCATCGGGTGAGACTGTGCTTTCGTATAACAAATCTTCTACTTTCTATATGAAAATGGGGGATGCCAAAGCGCGTAATTTTGGAAGTGCTTATTCACCATTTTCGGGTAAGGGATATTGGGGAACGCTGAATCTGGAAAATTCGCATCAATTGGTGGGAGCGATGCCTGATACTTCTAATGGAACAATCATGTTATCACAATTTATTCTTAATCATCGTATTGATGCAATATGCCGCAGTGTAAAGGTAGATGGCAACAATCAGGAATGGGCGAATACGGACCATGCGCTTTTTGTCGGAGAAAAATCGCAAGTGCAGGGAACTCTCCGCTGTTCGTGTGATGACAAGAATGTATATTTCCTGGTGGAAGTACTTGACCGGAGCTTACTGAGAGGTGATTATGCTACTGTTTATCTCTCTCCGGATGATAGTAAAAGTTTGGCGAACGGTGCTAAACGGATACAAGTATCAATGGATGGATTGAAAAGTACCGAAACTTATGCCGGTAAATGGAATAGCGCGGAAATGGGGGTAGAAGTAAAAACCTATGTGTGCAATGATACCAATGAAGATCGTATTGACAACTATGGTTACATTGCCGAAATATCTATTCCGCGTTCCAGTTTGACAATTTCTTCGGGACAGGTGCTGGTCAATTTCTCTATTACTGATAATAAAGAAGAGGAAGCGGTTAGTGATGTATCTTCCATAAGTCGCTGGATACCAGTGGCAGGACTATAATCTAATTATAACGTGAGTATTAACTATATGTAAACAATTAAAATGATGAAAAAGAATTATTACTTAATTTGTGTATTGTTGCTGGCTGCATTCTGTACGACCAATGTAGCTACTGCTCAAAATTATTTTGGAGATTTTCCTGTAAAGGCAGATCCTAAGACTGTTGGCAATAAATTAAGCAGACGCTTGATGGAAACCAAACATCAGCTATATTTTGATAAGGGAATACATTATGCTGAGGTATGTACATGGTATGGAGCTCTTCGTTTTGCAGAATTGACGAATAACAAAGAGCTGATCAAACTGTTGAGAAATCGTTTCGAGCTATTGTTCCACTTGGAAAAAGAACTCTTGCCTCCACCCATACACGTAGACCAGAATATGTTTGGTTGCTTGCCTCTTAGATTTTATAATATAACGAAGGACCAGCGTTATCTGGATCTGGGGTTGCCGTATGCTGATACTCAGTGGCAGCTGCCTGCCAATGCAAACGAAGAAGAACGCAAATGGGATAAAAAAGGGTATTCTTGGCAAACTCGTCTTTGGATCGATGACATGTATATGATTACTATTGTACAGTCTGAGGCTTATAAAGCCACAGGAGATCCTAAGTACATCAATAGAGCTGCCAAAGAAATGGTTCTATATCTGGATGAATTACAACATCCTAACGGGCTTTTCTATCATGCACCGGATGTTCCTTATTATTGGGGACGTGGAGATGGCTGGATGGCTGTAGGAATGACAGAGCTTCTGTTCAATCTGCCAAAAAATGATCCGAACAGAGACCGGATTATGAAAGGCTATCTTTTGATGATGAACAATCTGAAGAAATACGTGAATAAAGATGGACTGTGGAACCAATTGATTGACCAGCCTGATTTTTGGACTGAAACATCCGGATCGGCAATGTTTACTTATGCCATGATTTTAGGTGTTCAGAACGGCTGGTTGGATAAAGAAGAATTTGCTCCTATTGCACGCAGAGCCTGGTTGGGCCTATGCAATTACATAGACGATAAGAATGATCTTACCGAAGTTTGTATTGGAACGGGAAAGAAAAATAGTAAGCAATATTATATGGACCGTCCTCGCATTGCCGGAGATTATCATGGACAGGCACCTATCTTGTGGTGTGCTTATGCTTTGCTGAACAATAAGTAAAAGACAGATATATTTTGTTGTATAAAAGGAGAGGATGTCCCCACTGATTGGAGACATCCTCTTTCTCTAAATATAACAATATAAAATGATTCCTTATACTGTCGGGTCCGGTGCTTCATCACCGCCGTCATTACCGCCTTCGTTTCCTCCGCCTTCTTCACCACCACCTGAAGGAGCAGAACTGCTGTTTCTGGTTACATCCAGTTTCTGAATGCTGACAGACTTTATCATATTTTTCAGCAACTCCCCCGGAGTAAAGATGATTTTACGGTTTTTCAATGTTTCCGTAGTGACTTCCTCTGCGTTTTCCTGGCTCTTGCATCCGAAGGAGGGACGGAAAGTTCCAAATTCCCCCAAGTTGACGGATGCTCCGATTTCCATGTACGTTATCAAAGAATCAATGAGTCCGTCGAGGACGGCTTTTACTGTACCGCGTGGAACGAATCCCACTTTGGTTACCTGATCGCACAGCATCTTAAAATCAACGTTGACTACATTGAACGGACGCGCTACATATTTTTCTGCTTTGGTATCGTCGAAACCAAAGGTTGTTTTTTTGACTACATATTTCAGTGCCATAATTTTAGTTTTTTAAATAGTTTATAAATCGAGTTTCTGTTTTGTGATCACGATGCAAAGATATGGCAACTGAAATTACTGTGCAAGTTATTTTTCGAAAGTGCGTTAAACAAATAATTAATAATCCGTATATTGCTGATAATGAACGTCATTTTTTCACTATGAGCTTGCTTTGTAGTGTGATACTACTATTAGAAAAACTACTTCTTTAGATATACGACAGTTTTTCCTCCTCCATACTTCCGGATTATCTCTTCTTTCAAAAACTTATTGAGTAGTTCAATCGCTTTGTTGCGGCTTATTTCTGCCAATCTCATGAAATCGGTACGAGTGATACAGCCATGTTTGTCCAGATGTTGTATCAGGAGGGTACGGCATCTTTCTTCGTTGGAATCGTTATTAGTACGATAGGGTGACTCTATGCGTTCCAGTTGTAATGGCTCCAGACTCTCACGAAACTTTTTGTTAATGCGCAGGTTCACCTTATTTAAATGGATGGAAGGAGAACGAATTTCTTTCTTCTCCATCACCGGACGGTCACATGTCAGTGATAGGGAGAAATGTCCGATTTCCCCGACTTCTACGGTCCAGCCTTGCGCGAGCCAGTGTTGTAGCTCATCACTGACGGCTTGCAGGCAACCTTCTATTGTGGCTGGACTGAAGCCGTTGGATTTGGATACTAGTTCAACGAACTTATCGGCATCAATGCTGCCTGATGGAATAACACGTGCATAAAGTGCCTGTTGTTCCTCCTTTTTTTGTGGATTACCACTCGTGTATAAATCGTAATAAATGCTCATAGTTACTTTATATTTTTTTTGTTCTACGGATAATTTCTTTCTCTTCATAAATTAATTCGTCCGCCTATAGCCGGACGCAAGTTTGCCTATAGGCGACGTTGCGTTTGCCTATAGCCGGACGAAAGAATGCCTATAGCCGGACGAATTAATTTATGCACTCAAAGATATTACTTTTTTCGGAGAAGGGACTTAGTTTTTCCACAAGCACAGTTTAATAATCAGGATTCTATTTTGTAAATGAATAAATCGTTGCTTTTATTGGACTATATGTTCTATCTTTTTCTGATCAGTATGTTTATTTTTGTACACAAGGCTCATAGTCTTCCTTTTTGTATTGGATCATAGTAGAACTTTTAATTTATATACTATAATGACACCTTTAATAAAAAAAATAGAAGCAGCTATTAAGAAAATCGATAATCTTGATAGACTTTATGCAGATATTGCTTTAGTTTACACAAACTCAATTTATAATAGCCGGGTCATCCAGTTGAATGACTATTTGTTGCACAGTTGTGAAAGTGGTGTTACAGATACACATTACTGTGATCATGAAATCATAGTCTCACTTACGACATATGAGCCACGCTTATATGAAACTTATCTGGCTATTGAATCGATAATGCAGCAAACCGTAAAAGCGAATCGAATCATTTTATGGTTACCTGATTCACTTAAAACTACAACTCTGCCCAATACTTTACAACTGCAAATGAAGAGAGGACTGGAAGTAAGATACTGTAAGGATATCCGTTCATATAAGAAACTGATACCAGCACTGCGTAGCTACCCTGATGATGCAATAATTACAATTGATGACGATGCGATATATCATATTGACCTGATAGAAAAATTAGTCAATAGCTACATCAAAGATCCTCAATTTATTTATTTTAACCGAGGGCGTCGTATTCATTTGCAAGATGGAAAGCTTTTACCGTATCTGGGGTGGAAAAAATGTTTTGATATGGAAGCATCTGTTCTGAATTTCCCAACAGGTGTTGGTGGTATACTTTATCCGCCACATATTTTTTCTGATGAGGTTTTTAATGAATCGGTTTTTATGAATATATGTCCGTTTAGTGATGATATTTGGTTTAAAGCTATGGCACTTTATAATGATAAGTTATGTAAGAAAGTCTACACCCATAATAGATCGGGCAATGACTATCTGGAAAATCTGAGTGTGCAAAACTGTGCTTTACATCATATTAATCATGGGCAACAACAGAATGACATACAACTCAAAGATGTATTTGAGAAATACGATCTTTACAAAAAGTTAATTGTCATGTGATGTGATAGGAAAAAATAAATCTTTTAACTCAGTTTGTTTGCTAAAGTCGAACAGTGTATTTTTGCGTAGAACACAAAAACTATTCCAAGCGTTTTGTATGGCATTGTAATATCTTTGCATGGCGCTGTATTGTTCTTGCTGTGCAGAGGCTAAATCATAAACGGATACTTTGCCGGAGTGGAATTTATGTGCCAATAATACATATTGTTCCTGAGAGAGTTGATAACTTTTAGTTGCAACAAACCATAGATTCATATTGTGATTATAATCTTCCACTATATCTTTTATGTTGTTATCAAAATTGACTTCTGCCTGATCTATTTCTATCATACTGTTTTGATAGTTGTTCTTTGCCATGCGAATCTTGTTACGGTTGATACCCCATTGAAAAATTGGAATCTGAATGCCTATCATGACTCCTTGAGTATAATCCGGCTTTTGGTATGCATCCAGAAAATGATCGGAATATTGGTTGAGTCCGTAGCTTATTTTAATGTTGCCATTGAAGCGGTTGTTTAGTTTGGCGGTAAATAGTGTTTGTTCGGCTTTTAGTCTTTTTTCTTCTTGCGATAAGGCAAACGGACTATTGTGACGGGCATAAACAATAGCTGACTTTTCGTCGATCTGCAAAGGTAAATTGAATTCCGGGGTTAATATCTCTACTTCTTCATCTATCCATTCAGGCCTGTTCAGGAATGTGCTAAGTTCTCTAAGTGCTTTCTGATAATTCTTAGTGGAATTCTCGAAAGCATATTTGTTATTCAACTGTTGTAGCTCCATTTGATGATATTCATATTCGGTAAAATATCCATTGTCGAGTAAGGCTTTGCTGGCAATGAGAAGAGTATCCGATATGAGAAGATTCTTATGTGACAAATCAGCTGCGAGCTTACTTGAGAACAGGGTCATGAATAGGTTTACAGCTTTTGTTTGGATATCTGACATTTCCGAGCAATATTGTTTCAGTGAGTTATTATATACTGCATACTGTATACCTCTTTGCCTCTTGTAATTATAGAAACCTCCGATGAAGGGTTGCGAATAGTTGATGTAAAGTGGATTAGTTCCAAAACGATTTCTGTTATTGGAGAATTCCCGGAGGTAGTTGAGTCGTGAACTGACACTGAGCTCGCCTCCGATGATACCGACTTTTTGTCGGATGGCTATTTCTGTACTGCTGTTGTTGGAGTAATCTTCTACATATGAATAATTTCCACTCTCAGAGTTCTGCATTAGCTTTTGTGAGCGGTTAAAGTTTACAGGGCTTAAAGAGAAAGCGACAGACGGTAGAAATTCTTTTTTGTAATTCTCAAACTCCAATATGGAATTCTCGTGTGACAACTTGATTTTTTGTGCCGATGGTGACATCAGGCACCACTCGTTTAGTACTTGTTCTAAAGAAATCTGATATGGTTGTCCCTGTAAAAGTGCAGGAAATAGCAGAAACCATATTGTTATCCATTTAAGATTCATATGAATGTCTCTATTTATGTTGAATATTAGTTTTTATATAGCTATGATTGGGAAGAGACCAAGTTAAAGTATTCACCTTTTCTGGCAATAAGATTTTCGTGATTGCCTACTTCTACAATTCTGCCTTTATTAAGAACAACAATCTGATCTGCGTTTCGTATGGTGCTTAGCCGGTGAGCTACTACGATAACAGTCCTGTTTTTGAAAGCACTGTTCAGTGCTTCAACAATCTTCTTCTCATTGATGACGTCCAATGAGTTTGTTGCTTCGTCCAGAAAGAGAAAATCCGGATTACGGTATAGTGCCCGTGCTATCAGTAAGCGCTGTTTCTGTCCTCCGCTTATTCCTCGTCCTTTCTCTCCAATTACTGTATCAAATCCTTTGGGCATACCATTGATTTCATCCTCTATCTGGGCCATCTGACACACTTTGTGCAGATGATCGTAATCAATATGTTCGTCATCCAATACAATGTTTGCTAATATTGTTTCACTGAATAGTTTGCCATCCTGCATGACTACCCCGCACATATTTCTCCAGGTACGCAGGTTGATACTCGATACATTCATGTTACCCATTTTTATTTCTCCAAAGGTCGGTTTATAAAGTCTGACTAATAGTTTGAGCAGAGTAGATTTTCCGCTACCGCTTCCTCCTACAATAGCCGTTACTTTATTTTGCGGAATAGTCAGGTATATGTTAGTCAATACTAGTGGAGAATTAGGGCTATATTGAAATATTATATTGTTTAAACTGATGTCTCTGTTTTCGGGCAGAATAGAGGTACTGCCAATAGAAAGCAGTTCTTCTTCATCTTGTAGTTGTCTGATCTCATTCATGCGTAGAAAACTGATCTTGGCATATTGAGCAGATACAACGAAACTGATGAATTGAATAAGTGGACCATTAAGCATTCCGATTATAAATTGCGTAGAGATCATTACTCCGAAGGTGATATCACCTTTTATAACTGCACTGGCACAGAAAAATACGATCCCCATGTTTTTTATATTTTCAATGAATTGGGCTCCCAGGTTTTGTGCATTAGTGATGTTGAGCACTCTTTTATTGACTTTGTATAGTCTGGCTTGAATTCCTTCCCATTTCCATCTCCTGTGTTTCTCGTAATTATATATCTTGATATCCTGAATAGCGGATACGGTTTCTACCCAATAACTTTGGTCTTGGGATATGAGTTCAAAATATTCCCAGTCCAATTTTTTACGGATACGGAGGAATAATAATACCCAGCCTGCGTATAATATTGAACCGGACAGGAAAATATAGAATATAATCGGGTTGTATACCAAAAGTATGATTCCGAATATGATAAATGTCAGGACAGAAAAGATCATTGACAGTGAATTACGCATAATGAAGCTTCGGATACGTTCATGATCTCGTGCACGCTGGAGTATATCTCCCAAAAGTTTATTTTCGAAGAATGTCACAGGAAGCTTCATGAGTTTTATCAGATAATCTGATATTAGTGCAATATTGACTCGTGAAGTAATATGTAATAACACCCAGTCGCGTATGACATTAAATATGGTAATACTCAGCAATATGCTGATATTGCCGATCAATACCATATTAATAAAATTGATGTCAGAGGTCTTTATGCCTACATCAATAACGGCTTTGGATATAAAAGGAAGTATTCCTTGTAGCAAGGTAACTGCCAGCATAATGAAGAATATCGTTGCAAAGCTGTTTTTGTAAGGAACAAAATAACGTAGGATACTGATGAAGCTATTTTTCTCCAGTTTCTTTTCGACATCGCTTCTATTGAAATCTATAGTCGGTTCTATTGCCAGAAGTACGCCATTGGTTGCTCCTTTCTGATACCATCCTTTTTTGAATTCTTCGTGAGTGTATTTAATGCGTCCTTTAGCCGGATCAGATACCCATATGTATTTCTTATTGGCATGATAGACAACAATAAAATGAGAATCTTTCCAGAAAAGAATAGCAGGGAAAGGGACTTGATTGATGACATCTTCCAATGTGCATTTAATGGCAAGTGTACGTAATCCGATACTTTCGGCTCCGGTACTTAGATCCAGTAAAGAGATACCTTGACTGGTTATGCCACAACGGTCTCTGAGATATTGTAAAGAGTAATATCGTCCAAAATGTTTGGCTATGATTTTTAAACATGCCGGACCACAATCTTGTGAATCCATTTGGTAGTCGACTGGAAATCTATGAAATATCATTGTTTTATAGAATTATAATGGGAAGTTTATTGTTCTGCGTTTGCCTTCAGGTTGTCAAATAGTCTTTCTATGAGGCGTTTCGGCTTTGTGATAATCTCGGATGTGCCTTGAGATTCAAAATCCAAATCGAGTATTTTGCCGAAATTGGTCTGTAATCCATCAGGAAATGTTATGATTATGCGATAAACATTGCTCTCTGCTTGGGTGGCTGATGGCATTTGAACCTTGTTTGATAACCGTGAGATTGAACTGACTTTACCTTTGATTAGTCCATATTCCATATATGGATAATTGTTAACTTTTACATTGGCGGTTTGACCTATTTTAACTTTGCCGATACCATAGGATGGAACTATCATTTCACCAACGATTTCATTTTGATCGGGAAGAATAGAGAATAGCTCCTGCCCGTTTTGTACAAAATAATTTTCTCTCCAGAATCCCAGGTATTCCATTTGCCCATTAATAGGACTGATTTGTAGATATTGCTTTTTCCATGCATGAATAGTGTTGGTCAATTGGGATTTGCTGACGGATAATTCTTCTCTCAACTTATCCAGAGCTTCTTGCTCTTGTAATAAATATTGTTGTATCTGTTGCTCATTCCTTTTTATCTGTGCGGTATACGACAGTCTGCTGCTATGCAGTTCTTTATAGGCTGCCTGTAAATCGTAAAAAGTGCTTTGCTGGCGTTGAAAATCTTGCTCACTGATAGCTTTTGCAAGATACAGGATGCTGTCTTTAGTCAATCGTTCTTTTTCAATACTTAGCTTTTTCCTTTTTAAAAGAAGCTCCTTATTCAGATTTTCTATGATTTCAGAATTTATTTCATTTTGTTGTTGGAGGCTATTGCACATTGTTTTATAGACATCAGAGTGCAATGTCCGATAATATTGGGAATGTGCAATACAAAAAGAGTTGTACGGGGAGCTCGCCCCTCCTAATATAAGCCCGGATCTGATAGGGAAATCTTCAAGATCTTGATTGCTATACCTATTTAATAAGGAATCTAGAAGCAAGATATCCTTGTAGTTAGCTTCATTATCTATATAGGCGATTACCTGATCTTCACATACGGATGTTCTGTTCTCATGTAGTAAATGTAGCTTACCGGATGTATTTGCCACTAGCCTGACAGGGGCAATATGCGCTGTTATTGAGATCTGACCATCTACAGAGTCAGGATATTTAATAACAAATCCTAATATCAGAATTATAAGAATAAGTAGTGTTGTTAGTATTATTGCATAGGTTGCACCTCTTGTAGGCATCCTGTCAATAATGGTTTGTACCTCTTCACTTCGTTGTACGACTTCTTCTTTTTTTGCTTCTTCTTCTATTTGTGCTTCCATAAAATAAGATTTAAACAACATTCGGTGTTTTTCTCTGTAAAGTAAAAACGTTTTGAAGTGATAACGAGGGAAAAGTTGTTCAATAAATGAAAGAAATTGATCATAACAATCGATTTTGTTCTTTTGGTATACGTTTTCAAGTTTTTAGTTAATAAATGAATAGAAAGTTTCATTTTTTGGGCCATAAATTTCATTATTTTTACTTATTATACCCGTTCTTTGTCTTCGCATAACAACAAAACCTGAAATATTATGAATACACACTTTTCGGTTATAATGCCTACCTATAATCAGGCTTCTTTTATTAGAAGGGCTATTCTAAGCCTACAAAGACAGACTTATCCCAATTGGGAATTAATTATTATAAATGATGGTTGTACGGATGATACGGAGATGTTTATTTCCGACTTCCTGAATGATGAAAGAATCGTATATATTAAAAATGAAAGTAATAAAGGTCTGGGGTATGCTTTAAATCAAGGACTTAAAATTGCCCGAAACGAATTGATAGCCTATTTGCCTTCCGATGATTATTATTTTGAGGATCATTTGGAGTCGGTTTATAAGAAGTTTCAAGAATACGATGATTTGGTCCTTGTATATACAGGTATGAAATATACCTCTCCGGATACCATGTACTATACATCTGATACCGAAAGTAAAGGATTAAAAAAAGGATGTTGTTTACAATTGGTTCAGACAGCGCATAAAAAAACGGATGAACGCTGGCTGGAAAGAAGCGAATGGGTGACTGAAGATCTGTTTGCTATGTTTTGGTGTAAATTGACAAAGTCCGGTACTTTTGGTATGACTAATAAGGTATCTTGTTACTGGACATTGCATCCTGCGCAGCGGCATTGCATCATTGGTGAGAAATATGGAGGAGGAATCAATAAATATAGGAGTTACTATAAGATTCAGTCTCCTGTCAGGATGAAAGTTTCCAAATATAAGTTCATAGATGAAGAGAAACTATATGAGAGTTTTAGAAAAGAACAGAAGCCTTGTGAGAATCCTCTGAAAATTTTGATATTAGGAGAACTGGCTTATAATCCGGAGCGTATTTATGCTTTGGAGCAGGGCGGACACATATTATATGGGCTGTGGATACAAAATCCTACCTATAGTTTCTCTACAGTAGGACATTTACCTTTTGGACATATAGAGGATATTCCGTTTGAGAATTGGAAACAGGGTATCGAGGAGGTGAAACCAGACATCATTTATGGTTTGTTAAACTTTGGAGCAGTTCCTTTGGCATATGATGTGCTGAAGGCTTTTCCGGACATACCTTTTGTATGGCATTTCAAAGAAGGCCCATCTGTTTGCCTCCGCAATGGTATGTGGAACAGACTGATATACCTGTATACCCATGCGACAGGAAAGATTTTTTTGAATGAAGCGATTAAATTATGGTTTGAACAGTTCTTACCACCAAACCATGGATTGTCTTTCATAATGGATGGAGATTTACCCAAGAAAGATTATTTTAAGGACGATTTCTCTTCTAAACTATCATCACAAGATGGAGCCGTACATACTTTGATTGCCGGAAGGATGATTGGTATTTCTAATAATGATCTGTCTGTTCTGGTAAGGAACAACATTCATATTCATTTGTATACTGAAAACTATCATGCCTGCAAGGAAAAGGCGATGGTGCGCTATATGCAGATAGCACCGAAGCATTTCCATATTCATTCTCATGTTTCTGCAGATAGTTGGACGAAAGAATTCTCGCAATATGATGCCGGATGGTTGCATTGCTTTAAAAGCCGTAATAATGGCGATTTGTTGAAAGCTACCTGGGATGATTTGAATATACCTGCTCGGATTAGCACTTATGCGGCAGCCGGGCTTCCGGTGATTTTTCCTGATAATAGTAAACATATTGCGGCCACTCAGGAACTGGCTGAAAGATTGGATGTCGGCATCTTCTTTCATGATTTTTATGAATTATCGAATAAGTTGAAAGAACAGGTAAGAATGAAACAATTGACAGATAATATGCATCGTAGTCGGGAGGTATTTAGTTTTGATTATTATGTTCCTCAATTAATTCAGCTTTTCAGAGATGCAATCAGAATAAAAAAACAGAATATATATGGATAAAATACTTCAGCAGATAGCCAATACTATTGTTGCTAATCTGAAAAATACAGAATTGATAGGGCTTTTCAATGGAAAAATCGGAATTGCTCTTTTCTTGTACAAATACGCTCATTATTCAGGAAGTACAGTTTATGAAGAGATCGCTTCAGAATTACTAGATGATGTATTCAATCAATTAAAACCCAATATTTCTCCCAGCATAGTTGACGGATTAGGTGGTATTGGGCATGGATTGTCTGTACTCTTAGGGGAGCATTTAGTGGAAAGTGATCCCGAAGATAATGTGTTGAATGATATTGATAAGATTCTACTTTGTGATATTCGTTCTTCTTCTATGAAGGAACTACGTAGCCCCTATCCTTTATATTCTTCAGGATTGTATTTGTTGTCTCGTCTTTATTATGATAAAGATACTGTAGATCAGGCATGGGTAACTAATGTTATAGTGCAAGCTAATCTTGTATTATCGGATTGTATCAGGCAAAAGAAATATGGAATGCTTAGACTTCCATATTTAAACTCAATCTTGTATGTGTCTTTGAAATTATCAGAGATGAGGGAAATAGAAGTAGATACTTTGGAAAGTCTGTTCAGGGATATACTTTATTTGTCTCATCAAGTTATTCTCCAAGGATGTCATCGTGAGACCGATATAGTGTTATTCCAAAGAATTTTCTCTCAATTGCCTCCAATATGGGAAGTGGAATGTAAACAGTTACGAAAGTTGGTAGAAGAATTAGTCGTTACCGCACCTCAAAATAGTATGAATTTCTGGTATGATAACTTATGGTGGAGTATCATCTATGATATAGCTATAGTAGAAGACGTCTCGCTGGATAAGATAGAATATTTTGTTGATAAAAAGGTTGAAGAGTCGTATTTTGATGAGCAAATAGTAAATAGCAATCTTACAGCTGTTGGATTATGGCTTATGAAGAATCCTTCGCGGGATATATAGCAATAAATGGTTGATGGTCAATGCCGTTATTTATTTTTTTAATAATTGATAATAATAAAAAAAGTAAGATGAAAAAGATTACAAAAACAAATTTTCAGGGATTGCG